>CAZMWA010000170.1:0-5830 GCA_964569405.1 uncultured Vicinamibacteraceae bacterium
CGCCGGCACGAGCGGCGCCACCTCGTCCGCGTAGTTGTAGACGAGGTGCCAGTTGTAGTCGAAGTGGGCGCAACTGATGACCTCGGTCTGCATCGGCGTGCTCGCGGTCGGGTAGATGAGCTCCAGGCACTGGTACCTGCCGAGCGCGTGCATGTGCGGCTGGAAGGCGGTGATGCGGGCCGCCTTGTTCATGAGGGTGTAGCCGTCGCGCCGCACCACCTGGCCGGCCGGGATGTCGAGGTCGGTGACGTGCTGGCCGAGCTGCTTCGACCAGCGGACGTGCTGCGGCTGCACGCCCTCGGGATGGAAGACGATGCCCAGCTCCATCACGGCGTCGATGGCCTCGCCGACCGGGTGCAGGTGGTAGTCCAGCTTCATCTTCCGGCCGGCCTGCAGCAGCACGCCGGAGTCGTCCGGATAGACCTCCGCGTTCTTGCCCGAGGCGTACTCCATCAGGAAGTGCCCGCTCACCGACGGCATCTGCGTGAACTCGTCGACGTCGACCGCGAACGACAGGGCGTGGTGGATGACCTGGCGCGAGGCGTCGCCGACCGGCCGGTGCTGGATGGCGCGGATGTAGCGGTCGGCGTCGAGCTCGAGCGGCGAGTATACCGAGCCGAACATGTCGGGTCCCTCGGCCGGCACCGGCATCGCCGGGTAGCGCACGACGAGGTCGGGCGCGCCGATCTGCCACGCCGCCGCATCCGGGAACTCGCGCGCCGGCGGCATGTCGGCGGGGTCGCCGCGCGGGGCGCCGGCGTCGACCCAGCGGGCCACCAGGGCGATCTCCTCGTCGCTCAGCGACGGATCGTCCTTGAACTGCTGCAGGCCGATGTGCCGGTCGATGTGCCACGGCGGCATCTCGCGCGCCACCACGCGGCTGCGGATGGACCGCGCCCACGGGCGGACCTCCTCGTAGGTGACGAGCGACATGGGCGCCATCTCGCCCGGGCGGTGGCAGACCTGGCACGAGCGCTGCAGAATCGGGACGATGTCCCGGGTGAACGTCACCTCGCCGGCGCCGCCCGCGGCGGGTTGCGCCGCCGCGGGCGCCGGCGCCAGGGCCGCGGCGGCGAGCAGCGCGGCCGCGAGCCGTCCGGCGGGCCATGTCGGGGTCTGGGTGTGGGTCATGTCGCGGCAATGTACCACAGTCTGCGCGGTGCTCACTCGAGCAGCAGCTCCCGGATGCGGGCCAGCTCCGCGTCGTCGATGTCCAGCTCGGTGCGGATGTACTCCAGCACCCCGCCGTAGGTCGCGTCCAGGTAGGCGAGCGTGCTGCGGATGTAGGCCGGGTCGGAGCGCAGCAGCGGGCGCATCAGGGCGGCCGGCAGCCCGCCCAGGGGCCGGTCCGCGGCGCGCTCCCCGCGGCCGGCGGCCGGCAGATCCGCCTCGTAGTCGACCACCCGCTCGCTCAGCGCGTAGTCCCGCACGACGATCTCGCGCGGCACGCCGAGGGCCGACAGGACGAGCGCGGCCGCGGTGCCCGCCCGGTCCTTGCCGGCGGAGCAATTGAAGGCCAGCGGCAGCTCGCCGGCGGCCAGGCTGTGGAACAGGTCGCGGTACTTCGCCTTGTGCTCCTCGACGATGTTCGGATAGAGGCGGGTCATGATGCGCGCCACGCTCTCGGGCGTCAGATGCGGGCGGGAGAGGAGCGAGCCGAGCCCCATGCGGCCGGGGTCGTCGGCGTCCGAGTAGCTCCAGGTGCGGTACTCGATCGTCGGCGCCGCCCGCCAGCGGGTCGGCCGCGCCGCCCGCTCCTCCTCGGAGCGGAAGTCGCAGACGACGCGGATGCCCACGGCGGAGAGGTACTCGTAGTCGGCGTCGGTGAGGTCGGTCATGAAGCCGGAGCGGAAGACCCGGCCCCACTTGACGCGCCGCCCGTCCCGCGTCGGGTAGCCGCCGAGGTCGCGGAAGTTGCGGCCGCCCTCGAGCGGCAGCACCCGCACGGCGACCCGCCGTCCCCGGCCGTCGCCGCTGCGCAGATAGAAGTACGGGCGCGTGATGCCTTGCAGGTCGCGCACCACGTGGCGCCCGTCGCGGTCGGCGGCGGAGATGACCCGCATCCGTTCGGGATCGGCCTCGGGGTCGGCGGCCAGCAGCACGTCCACCGGGCCGCCGGCAGTCCAGGTCAGCGTCACCGTGCCGCCGTCCCGGGTCGCCTCGACGCGCTCGATGGCGGCGGCGTCCTGGCCCGCGGCGGGCGCCGTCAGCACCGGCGCCGGGCCCGGCCACGACAGCCAGGCGGCGGCCGCCAGGACCGCCGGCAGGCCTGTCCGACGAGCGGTGCGGAGGTACGAGTTGCCGGTGGTCGACATGGCGTCTCCTCGATTCGGGGCCCGCTGCGCGCGTCGCGCGCCGGCCGCCCGCAGCGGGTGTGCCATCATGACACGCATGCAAGGTACCGCGGCGCCTCCGCGCGGGCAAGCCGGCGGCGGGGCGCGTGCCCGCGCCGCCCTGTTCTGCCTCGGCCTGTGGGTGATGGGCACTGTCTGGGTGAGCGTCGTCGCGACGCAGAACTTCTTCACGATCGATCGCCTGCTGGCCGGACCGAGCCACGAGCAGTTCGCCGCCTTCGTGGAGGCCGCCGGCCGCGAGACCGCCAGACCCGTGCTGCGCTACCTGTCGTCCGAGCTGAACCGGCTGTTCTTCACCTGGTGGAACGTGGCGCAGCTCGGCATCGGCTCCGCCACGCTGTGGCTGGTCTGGCGCCTGCCGGACGCCCGCCGGCTGAAGCTGGCGCTGGGGGCGATGCTGCTGGTCGTGGTCGTGCTCGCGGTCGGACTGACCCCGCCGATCGTCACCGTGGGCCGCAGCCTCGACTTCGTCCCGCGCGACCCGCTGCCGCCGGCCATGGCGACGTTCGGCCTGCTGCACGCCGCCTACACCACGCTGGAGCTGCTCAAGGGCGGCGCGGCGATCCTCGCAGCGGCCTGGCTGATGCGGCGCGGCCGGTAGGCGCCGCTTGCGGAAGCGGTTGTGACCGTGACGCAGAACGCTCACAGCGACGACGACCGGGTCACCCGTGCCGATCTCACCGCGGCCGCCGCCGGCCTCGATGCGCGGATGTCGGCGATGGAAACGCGCCTGACATGGCGGATCGTCGGAGCCGTCGCCGCGATCGGCGCGATTCTCCGGTTCCTGGGCTGAGAGCCCAGCGTCTCGCACACCGCTCAGCCGACACCGACCTCAGCGCTCCGAGTAATGAGTCACGTGCTCGACGAGCAGCGCCGACAGGGCCTCGGGCGCCAGCTCCGGGACCCAGTGGCTCACGCCCTCGAGAACCTCGAAGCGGTACGGCCCGGCGGCGTACTCCGCCGAGAGGACCGCGCCGTCGACGCACAGCGCCGTGTCGCCGTCGCTCCACGTGAACATCGTGGGCACCTCGACCGGGCCGATGGCCGGCTGCTCGATGTTGCGGTTGCGGATGTTCGCGCGGTACCAGTTCAGCGCGGCGCCGAGCGCCGCCTTCGATCCCAGAACGCGCAGGTACTCGTCGACGGCGGCCGCTTCGAGCTCGGCGAAGAGCGCGCGCAGCAGGGCGTGATCGTTGGCGAGGAAGGCGTCTTCCGAGTCCGGCTGGACGAACACGTCGAAGTAGGACGACGCGGCGACCTGGCACGACGTCGGATCGCTCAGGACCCGGGCGAACGCGTCCGGGTGCGGCACCGACACCGGGTTGGCCGTGATGACGCGCTCGGGCGCGGCCACCGCCACGGCCCAGGCGACCACCGCGCCCCAGTCGTGGCCGGCGACGTGGAAGCGGCCCGCCCCGACGGCGTCGGCCAGCCCGAGCACGTCCCGCACGAGCAGGGGCAGCGCGTAGTGCGCGACGTCGGGCGGGCGGGCGCCGGGCGAGTAGCCGCGCTGATCGGGCGCGACCGCGCGAAATCCCGCCTCGCCGAGCGCCCGGAGCTGGTGGCGCCACTCGTAGGACGTCTGGGGGAAGCCGTGCAGCAGGATCACGACCTCGCCGTCGTCCGGCCCGGCCGTGCGCACATCGAAGGTGAAGTCGCCGACCGTGACCTGCGCGGTCGTGATCTCGCCCGCGGCGGTGGCGGGCGTGGCGGGCGATGCGAGGAGCGCCGCGCAGGCGCAGGCGGTCAGCGGCAGCGAACGTATCGGCATGTGGTTACCCTTTCCCTCCGCAGGATTATGGCCGATGAGCCCCGACCTCGGATCGTCGCCACCGCGGCCGCCAGAGGATAGACTCGGGCGCATGGGAGCGGCTGCGGGGGGCGCACGACCGCCGGTTGGAGGACGCGCTCGTCCGGCCGCGATCGAAGCACCCGGCTCGGCAAGCGCCGCGGCCGGCGTCCCGGTCGTGGCGATCCTGCTCCTCGCCCTCTCGGCCGGCCTCGCGGCCCAGCCGCCGCCCGCGGGCGAGCGCAGCGTTCCGCAGCCGGGCGACCGGGTGGCGGTGGTGCCGTTCACCAACATCAGCGGGTTGCCGGCGGACGACTGGATTGGCGCCGGGTTTGCCGAGACGGTGGCCGTGGACCTGGAGCGGGTGGCCAACCTGGCGGCGGTCGATGGCGGCCTCGCGGACGGCCTGTCCGCTCGCGAGGCGGGCCTGCGTGTCGATGCGCGGTGGGTGGTCGCGGGCGCCTACCAGCGGGTCGGCGAGCGCGTGCGAGTCACCGCGCGTCTGGTGCACGTGGAGACGGGCGCGGTGTCGCGGACGGCCAGCGTCACCGGTCCGCTCGGCGACCTCTTCGCGCTCCAGGACCGGCTCGCCGCCGCGCTCGCCGAGGATCGCCCGGCCGCAGCGGCCGGGCAGGCAGCCGCGCCGCCGGAACCCGCGCCCCCGCCCGGGATTGTCCCGCCGGCGCGCGCCCGTCGCGCGCCGCCCGCCGCCGGCGGCGCACCGGGGGCGGCAGGCTTCGCGCCGCCGGTCGCCGGCGCGATCGATGGGCCGCCGGCGCCGGTGCCGCCGGAGGTGATCACGCGGGACGCCGACGGCCGGGTGACGATGCGCGCGTTCCGCCTCACCGGGGGTCTCGATCTGGACGGCGCGCTCCGCGAGGCCATATACGAGGAGATGCAGCCGGTCGGCGGATTCATCCAGCAGGTGCCCCTCGAGGGGGCGCCGGCCACGGAACGCACCGAGGTCTGGGTCTTCTACGACGACGAGCACGTCTACGTGGCGGCGCGCTGCTGGGACTCGGCGCCCGAGGACCAGTGGATCGCCAACGAGATGCAGCGCGATTCGTTCCAGCTCATCAACAACGACACGTTCAGCGTGGCCTTCGACACGTTCTACGACCGGCGCAACGGCATGGCGTTCATGGTGAATCCGCTCGGCGGCTTCTTCGACTACGAGATCAGCGACGAGGGGAGGCCGAACAACGACTGGAACCCGGTCTGGGACGTGCGCACGGGCCGCTTCGAGGGCGGCTGGACGGTAGAGATGCAGGTGCCCTTCAAGTCGCTGCGCTTTCAGCAGGGGCGGTCGCAGCTCTGGGGCATCCAACTCGGGCGCCGCATGCGGCGCAAGAACGAGACGGCCTATCTGACGCCGGTGCCCATCGCGGTGGGCCCGGGCATGTTCCGCCTGTCGGCGGCCGGCACGCTGGTGGGGCTGGAGGTGGCGTCGCAGAACCGGCGGCTGGAGGTCAAGCCCTACGCCATCGGCTCGTCGGCCACGGACCTGACGGGCAGCCCGCCCTTCACGAACCGCGGCGCGGGCGACGCCGGCGTCGACGCCAAGTGGGGGGTGACCCAGAACCTGACGGCCGACTTCACCTACAACACGGACTTCGCGCAGGTGGAGGTGGACGAGCAGCAGGTGAACCTGACGCGCTTCAGCCTGTTCTTCCCCGAGAAGCGCGAG
>CAZMWA010000171.1:0-13153 GCA_964569405.1 uncultured Vicinamibacteraceae bacterium
GCGCTGCCGGGCAGGATCCGCTCCATCGAGAACTGCGCGAACAGGATGGCCGTCCCGTCGTCGATGGCCCGCACGGCCTCGAGCACGAGCTCGTCGTGCCGCGCGGGGTCGCCGCCCACCAGCGCGTCCAGCGCGCCGTCCACCGCCGAGCGGGTGATCGACAGTGGATGCGAGCGCCGCGCCGCCTCCGCCTCGATCTCGGCCGACAACAGCACGGACGAGTCGGGCGCCGTCGACATCACGTGCAGCGGCCGGTCGAGGGAGAACGCGCGCTCGACGATGCCGTCGAACGAAGTCATCACCGGGATGTCCATCCCCTCGCGCGCCCGCTTGGTCATGTCGCCGAAGAACGAGCCGGTGACGATGATCGCCTCGGCCCCGGTAGACGCGCTGTACTTCACCAGCCGGTCGACGCGGGCGCCGAGCTCGGCGTCGTCCGCCGATCCGCGGCTGCGGTCGAGGTAGAGCGAGCCGTCGAGCAGGTGGGCGACGTCGGCCGCCGACCAGTTGCGGTCGAAGGCGGTCTGCGTCGTCGGGATCGCGTTCATCAGCGCATGGATCGCGCCGATCCGATAGCGTCGCTGCTGGGTCATGCTGTGCTCCGGTCTTCGATTGCGCAGGCCCGTCACTCCGACGCCGCGTACGACTTGCTGAAGCCGTTGCGGCTGTTCGTCACCGTGAAGCTGCCGTCCCGCCGCGCCTCCACCTTGATCCAGTGCGCGGGCCCGCTGTGGACCGGCGGCGGCGCGGCGTTGGATCCGCGGCGCGGCGGCGGCACCGGCGCCAGCGGCATCGCGTCCGGCTGATCGTCGAAGAGGTTCGCGATGAACACGCCGGGGACCGTGTACTCCTGGCCGCTCAGGACAGAGAAGTGGAGCTGCCACAAGTCCATCAGGCGCGGGGCGGTGTGCAGCGTGGTCATCGTGTCGGGCGTGCCCCCCTTGCGGGTGCCGTTGTTCATGATGGCCACCCGCGGCGCGACGCCGTGGACCAGAACCTGCGAGTTCGACGTGTTGAGCCCGTGGTGCGAGACGACGTAGAGATCGACCGCGCCGATGGGGTTGTTCGGGCACATCAGCTCGAATTCCTTGTTGACCGTCAGGTCGCCGAGGTGCAGCGCCCGGAAACCTCCGAACCGCAGGTGGACACCGGCCGACTGCGCGTTGTCGCCCCGGTCCTCCGGCGCGCGCTCGAAGTCCGCGCAGTACGGGTTCGGATCGCCCGCGCCCGGCAGCGGTTCCTCGATCACTTCGCCCGCCGAGGCCATGACACGCACGTCGACGCCGCTCAGGGGCACCGTGTCGCCCGGGGTTACCACCGTGCGGCGGCCGGCGCCGTACAGCTCTCGATAGGGCCCGTCGATGAAGGTCCGAACGGACTGGTTGTCCTCCACCGTCGGTCCCTTGTCGATGTAGTGCCGGATCGGGATCCGCGACGCGAGCTCGGCCAGGCCGCCGTAGTGGTCGCCGTGCCAGTGGGTGGTCAGCAGGTGGTCGATGCGGTCCAGGCCGGCGTCCTCGACCGCCGCCATGATGCGGCTGACGTCGCGGTCGGCGTTGGCGCCGCCGTTGCCGGTGTCGATCAGCATCGACTCGCCCGACGGCGAGACGAAGAGCGTAGCGCCGCCCCCCTCCACGTCCACGAGGTAAATGCTCAGCACGTCGCTTTCCGGCGACTGCGCCGCAGCCATGCCGCCCAGAACGGTCGCGACCAGGAGCACGTGGATAGCTGTCTTCATGGAGCTCCCTCTCGATGTGATCGCCGGCGAACCGTCGGCTCCGGCGTCCGGCAAACGCAGGTTGTCGATTATAGGCGGATCGCGGCGCCGCGAGTCCGCGCCGTCCGGCGCCGCGGGCTACCGGCGCAGCCAGCCCGGCGGCACGCCGGCGCGGCGCGCCTCCTCGCGGATGTCGCGGATCTCGCGCTCGAAGCGTTCCGCTTCCGCTTGCGTGCGTTCGAGCTCCGCCAGCGCCTCGGCCCGTTGTCGTTCGACGATCCCCCGGCGGGCGGGATCGTCCATCCCGGTGAACTGCGTCCACAGCCCGTCCGCGCGGTTCTGAAGCGCCGAGGCCATCAGCGCGGCGCGCTCCCGGCCCTCCTGCGCCGCGGTAACGCGCGCGCGCCAGTCGTCCTCGTCCGGGAGGTCGCCGGCTGCCGTGCTTCCGGACCCGGCTTCGGAATCCTGGTCCCCGATTCCACGTCCGGCGCGCCCGGATCCGGCGTTGGCCTCCTGCCGGTCCGCCGCCGGGAGCGCGCCGATGGTCAGTCCGCCGCTGTCGCGCAGGTCGTCGTTCGTATAGACCCTGGAGCGTTCCCCGGGGGGAATCGCGTCGCGCCGCGCCTTCTCCCGCCGGGCGACTTCGAGCAGCGTCTGTGCCGCCGCGCCGCCGGCAGCCAGCGTCAGGAGCAGCGTCGCGGTCGCCGTCCGCATGATCTCGCGCTTCACGATGTCCTCCTCCTCGGATCCGTCGTGTGCAGCGTGTGCAGAATGCGTACCGTACCGGGCGATGGACGAGACCCGGCCGGGCCGGGCTCCGCGCCGGCGGGACGCTGGCCGCCCGCGGGCGCGCGGTAGAATGAGTCCGGCGTTCGCTCGTCCCGCGGGTGCGCAACGTTGCGCCGGCGAAGGTCGTCTATTGTCATCGGACGCTGCGCCGTATGAGCGCACGGCCGGTGCCGCGCCCCGAAGATAACGTTTCATGAACGTCGGCATCGTCTGCTACGCATCCGTCGGCGGCAGCGGCATCGTTGCCACGGAGCTCGCCAAGGGCCTCGCGCGGCGCGGCCACGAGGTGCGGCTCATCAGCAGCGAGCCGCCGGTGCGGCTGGGCGACTTCCAGGCGGGTCTGGCGTTCCACGCCGTGCGGACGCCCGGCTACCCGCTGTTCCGGGAGCCGCAGTACCTGCTGACGCTCGCCAACAGGATCGTCGACGTGTGCCGCGAGGGCCGGCTCGACATCATTCACGCGCACTACGCGGTGCCGCACGCGACCGCCGCCTACCTCGCCCGGCAGATCGTGGCCGCCTCCGGGGACGGCCACGTGCCGCGGGTCATCACCACGCTGCACGGCACGGACGTCACGCTGATCGGCAGCGATGCGTCCTACCTGGAGACGGTCGCCTTCTCGATCGACCAGTCGCACGGCGTCACGGCGGTCTCGGGGAGCCTGCGGGACGACACGTACCGCCAACTGCCGGTACGGTCGCGCATCGAGGTCATTCCCAACTTCCTCGACTGCCGGGTTCACCGGCGGATCGCCGATGCCGGCCTCGCGGCGCGCTACCGCGTCGGCCGGCTCGACACGAAGCTGGTGATCCACGTCTCGAACTTCAGGCCGGTCAAGCGGGCGGATGTGGTGGTGGAGCTGTTTCGCCGCATCCGCGAGCAGGTGCCCGCGCGCCTCCTGCTGGTGGGGGACGGGCCCGACCTGTCGGCGGCCTGCCGCCGCGCACGTGATCTGGGGCTGGCGAGCGATGTCGAGCCGCTCGGCGAGCAGGAGCTCGTGGCGCCCCTGCTGTCTATCGCCGACCTGTGCCTCCTGCCCTCGGCGCAGGAGAGCTTCGGCGTCGCGGCGCTCGAGGCGATGGCGTGCGAAGTGCCGGTGGTCGCGTCGCGGGTAGGGGGGCTGCCCGAGGTGATCACGGACGGCGAGTCCGGCTTCCTCCGCGATCCGGACGACCTCGACGGCATGACCGCTTGCGCCGTCCGCCTGCTGACCGACCCCGCGCTCCACCGCCGCGTGGCGGCCGGCGGCTGGCAGACCGTGCACGATCGCTTCTGCGCCGAGGAAGTCGTGCCGCGCTACGAAGCCTTCTACCAGGCCGTGCTCGCGCGGGACGCCCCGGCGGTGCGGGACGATCCGGCTGTCCCGGCCCAATCGCGCGCCGGCTCGTGACGCATCGCTATACTGGGGGACCATGCAAGTCCATCGAATAGCAACCGCGGTTGCCGTGTCCGCCCTGATCGGCGCGGGTGGTTTCGGGTCTGCCGTTCAGGCCCAGCCGCTGGCGACCGGCGACGGACGGACGGCGCTCGGCGTGGCCCTTCGCCAGCTCAACAGCACGGGCAGCTTCCTGTCGATCGTGGCCCATCCCGACGACGAGAACAACGCGCTGCTGGCGCGGCTGTCCAGGGGGGAGGGCCACCGCGTGGTGCTGCTGTCGGCGACGCGCGGCGACGGAGGGCAGAACGAGATCGGCGCCGAGCTGTTCGACGCCCTGGCGGTGCTGCGCACCGAGGAGCTGCACGCCGCGCATCGGCTGGACGGCGCCGAGCAGTACTTCACCCGCGCCGTCGACTTCGGCTACTCCTTCAGCATCGAGGAGACCTTCGAGCGGTGGGGCCGGGAAGAGATCCTCGGCGATTTCGTCCGGATGATCCGGACCATTCGCCCCGATGTCGTTACCGCGCTGCCCCCGGGGGGGCGCGGCGGCGGCCAGCATCACCAGGCGTCGGCGGTCCTCGCGCACGAAGCGTGGCACGCCGCCGCCGATCCGGGTCGCTTCCCGGAGCAGATCGCCGAGGGGCTCGCTCCCTGGCAGGCGCGGAAGTTCTACTTCCGGGTCGGATTTCCGTTCGGCATGGGCTCCGGCCGGCCGGGATTCCGCGGCCGGTCGACGCCGGACCCGGACGTGACCACGGTGGACCTGGGCGGCTACGACCCGTTGCTCGGCGCCACCTACGCGGCGCTCGGGAGCCTCGCGCGGGGCATGCACAAGTGCCAGGGCACCACGCAACTGGTCGCGCTGCCGTCCGGGCCGGCGGGCGGGCGTTACCGGCTTGCGGAGACGACCATTGCGGGCCATTCGGCGGGGGGCGAGACGTCGTTGTTCGACGGGGTGGATACGTCCATCGAAGGACTCGCCCGCTTTGCGGGAGAGAATCCGCCGCCGGCGCTCGGGCGCGCGCTGGCCGCGCTGGCGCGTCACGCGCGCGAGGCGCTCGACGGGTTCGAGTCGACGGGGATGGCCGGCGCGCGCGGCCCCGTGCTGGCCGGCCTCGAGGCCCTGCGCCGCCTGCGCTCGAGTCTTGCCGCCAGCGGGTTGACCGACGAGGCACGGCGGGGGATCGATTTCCGGCTCCTCACCAAGGGGCGGGAGTTGTAGCGGGTGCAGGGGCTTTCCTAGGGGCTGCAGCTCGACGCGTTCGCGAACGACGGCGTGGTGACGCCCGGGCAGTCGGTCGACGTGGAGCTGCGGGCCGCGAATCAAGGCAGCGCCGACGTCGTGGTCCGCTCCTACTCGCTCTCCGGTCTCGAGCACGGTGCGATCTGCGCCGGTGAACGCGTGTCGGGCCATGGGGTCGCGACGTGCGGCGTGGACACTCGGATTCCGGTCGACGCCAGACCGACCGACATCCACTGGAGTCACGTGGAGGGAGCGGACCGCTACGCTCTCGATCCCGACGTGCCCTTCGGCCTGCCGTTTCGGCCGACGCCGTTCCGCGCCACCTTCGAGGTGGAGCTCGACGGCACGCGTATCGGCGTCGAACGGCCCATCCGCTACCGCTACATCGATGACGTCTTCACGGGCGAGAAGCGGATGGACCTGCAGGTGGTGCCGCGGTTCGCCGTCTCCATGACGCCCGGAGTGGCGATCATCCCCGCCGGTTCCGGCGCCGCGCGCGAGGTTCGCGTCACGGTGACCAACACCGGACCGGACGCGGCGGAAGGTGCCGTCGTCCTCGATCTGCCCGCGGGTTGGAGCGCGGCTCCCGCGAGCGTACCCGTGCGGCTGTCGCGTGAGGACGAGTCGCGCACGGTACGCTTCGACGTGTCGGCGGGCGGCGCGGCGGCGGGCGAGTACAGCGTGCGCGCGGCGGTCGAGAACGGGGACGAGAGGTTCGAGCGCGGCTACCAGGTGATCGAGTATCCGCACGTCGAGCGGCGGCATATCGGCCGCCCGGCCGCGGGTACGTTCAAGGTCATCGACGTCGCCATCGCGCCGGACCTGACGGTCGGCTACGTAGAGGGCGTCGGCGACGCCGTGCCCCCGGCCATCGAGCAACTCGGCGCACGGCTCGAGTTCATCGACGCCGACGATCTGGCCTGGGGCGACCTGTCCCGTTTCGATGTCATCGTCACCGGCGTGCGGGCCTACGAGCGGCGGCAGGACCTGCGCGCGAACAACGATCGGCTGCTGGAGTACGCCGACAACGGCGGCACGGTCATCGTGCAGTACAACAAGTTCGAGTTCAACCAGGCGCAGTACGGTCCGTATCCGGCTGTCGTCAGCCGCGACCGGGTGACGGACGAGGCGGCGCCCATTCGTATTCTCGCCAACGATCATCCCGTGTTCGCCTGGCCCAATCCGGTCGGTCCGGCGACCTGGGATCAGTGGGTGCAGGAGCGCGGCCTGTACTTCCTCGGCGAGCGCGACCGGCGCTACGCCGATCTGGTCGAGCTCGAGGACACGTTCGAGTACAACCCCGGCCTCAAGCGCGGGGCCCTGGTCGAGGCGCAACCGGGCCGCGGACGCTGGATCTACGTAGGGCTCGGTCTCTGGCGGCAGCTTCCCGCGGGAACGACCGGCGCGTACGCCCTGCTGGCGAACCTGCTCAGCCTGGGAGGCGAAAGGTAGGAGCCTGCGCCGCAGAAGCCGCGAAGACCACGCGCGGCAGGAACCCGTTCCCGCTCCGGACCGCGGCCGATCAGGGTCGGCCGAGCAGGTAGACTTCGCCGCCCGGCGTCGCGGCGCCGCCGGCCGGCTCCAGGGTCACGGCCGCGGGGACAGGTCCGGTCACGCCCTCCGGCGGGGTGACGGTAGCCATCACGCGGCCCTCGGGGTCGGCGGACAGGATCGCTGCGCTCAGCGGAGACGCGTCCGGGATGAGCCAGAGCTGGTAGACCCGTCCGGGCGGCGCCGGCGGCAGGCCGGTGGCCGTGAGCAGCCCACCCTCGGTGGCGCTCCAGAACAACCGTCCGCGGGCATCGGGAGCGATCGGCTGGCCGTTCAGATCGAGCGGCTGCACGTCGGTGGCCGTAAGGACGCGCGCTCCTCCCCGGAGCCCGTCGGCGATCCGTTGCGCCGCCGCCGCCTCCAGCTCCGCGATGCGAGCCTGGGTATTGGCCGCGTCGAGGTTCTCCTGCAACGCGGCGGCCAGATTGGCCTGCCGGGTTGCGAACAGGCCCAGGCCGGCGGCGACGACCAGGCCTCCGGCGGCGAGCGACAGCAGTGCCCAGCGCCCGCCTTGCTTCTGCGCGTGCGCGCCCGGAGTCGGCTTCGGCATGGGTGCGATCGGCTCCTGTTCGGTCGACATCGATGCGGGCTGCTTCCGCTCTTCGAGGGGCGGCGTCGGCGCCGGGGGCGGGGCTGTTTCGAGGAGCGGCGGGCGGGCGCCGGCGCCGGCAACGGGCGCGGCGCCGGCAGCGGGTGCGGCGCCGGCGGCGGGTGCGGCGCCGCCGGCCCCATCGGCGGGTTCGGCGCTGCCGCCCTCGTCGACCGGTTCGGACCTGCCGCCGTCGTCCACGGGATCCGGAAGCGGTGCGCCGGTCACGCTCTCGATGACCCTGGCGCGCAGTTCGGCCGGCGCCGCGTGCGGTGACACGGCCACGGCGAGCCCCCGCGCGACGGGCAGCAGCGACAGCACCTCGTCCACGGACTCGCGGTGCACCTCGAGATGGGCCTCGAACGCCGCCCGCTCGCTCGCGTTCAGTGTGCCTAGCGCATAGAGGCCGGCGAGATTGCGGGTCGGAGGCATGTCGGGCCGCGGCTCGCTCGTGCGCGGGCCCGCGGGGGCGCGGCCTGCGAGGCGCTCGAGCCCGGTCCGGATGCGCGCATTGGCTGTCTCGGCGGCTTCCTCGAGCCCGGCCGCGACCTGCGAGATGGTCAGGCCTTCGAAGTACGCGAGCTCGAGGGCGAGCCGTTCCAGGGGCGGCAGTCCGCGGAACGCCGCGCGCAACCGTGGTGCCTCGTCCGACAGGCTGTCGTCGGTGCGCGGGCCCTGGGCCGGATCGGGCACTTGCAGCGTCGCGACGTCTCCCGGCCGATCTCCGGCCGCTTTCCCGTCCGAGGGAGGCGCGTCGGCTCCGGCAGTCTCGCCGGCCGGCGGCGACGTCCGACCGGTCGCACTGCTCGCCCGCACGTGATCGATGGCGCGGATGCGCGCCGCCGCGAGCACCCGGTGGGCGCCCGGCGCCGGCCTGCCCGGACGATCTGCGGCCTGCGACCAGGCGGCGGTGAAGACCCCGAGTACGATCGCTGCCGCGTCGGCCGGCTCACCCGTGATCCGCATCGCCAGCGAGTAGATCGCGTCGGCATGGCGGTCGTAGAGGGCGGCGAGCGTACGGGAGTCGCCGGCCTCGAGCCGCAACGCCGGGTCGCCGTCGCGCGGCAACGGACGCATCTCCGGGCTTCGGTCCGCTGGCGGATGCATCATCTTCGAGTCGACGACGATTCTATCCGAAGCAGGGCCGGCGTTCGACGCGGACAGGGCCGGTGCGGGGACGCCGGCAGTCTGCCCCGTAGACGGCGTAGACTATGGTCAGGCCGGGTGGGCGGCAATCGGAGGCCGCCAGCGTGACCTGGTGGTCGCGTGCGGCGGCGATTGTCGGGCCGGGCCGGAAACGACCGGAAGCAGGAGGAGTTCGATGCAAGCTGTGGACCGGGCGATGAGACGACGAGAGTTTCTGGCGAGCGGATCGGGGGCCCTCGTGGCCGCGGCCTTCACCCGCACCGCTGCGTTCGCCCTCCCGCCGGCGGGTCAGGAGTTGAGCGACCGGGTGCGCGGGGTGCGGGCGATGACCTTCGACGTGTTCGGCACGGTGGTCGACTGGCGTACCAGCATCACCCGCGAGGGTGAGGCGGTCGGCCGCGAGAAGGGCATCGAGGCGGACTGGGCGGCGTTCGCCGACGACTGGCGGGCGGGCTACGGGCCGGCGATGGGGCGGGTACGCCGCGGCGAGCTGGGCTGGACCAAGATCGACGATCTGCATCGGATGATCCTCGACGAGCTCGTGCCGAAGTACGGCCTCGAGAGCCTCACCGAGGACGAGCTCGACCACCTGAACCGCGCGTGGCACCGCCTCACGCCGTGGCCCGACACCGTCGAGGGGCTCACGCGGCTGCGCGAGCGGTACGTGCTGGCGTCGCTGTCGAACGGGAACGTGGCGTTGCTCGTCAACATGGCGAAGAACGCCGGGATCCCCTGGGACGCGGTGCTGTCCGCCGAGCTCGCGCGCCACTACAAGCCCGACCCGGAGGCCTACCTGACGGCGGCCGACCTGCTGGGTCTCGATCCGGAGCAGGTGATGATGGTCGCGGCGCACAAGGGCGATCTGCGCGCTTCGGCCCGCATCGGTTTCCGCACCGCCTACGTGCCGCGCCCGACGGAGTTCGGGCCGAACGTGGAGCGGGATCTGACGCCCGACCCCGACTTCGACCTGGTGGCCACCGACTTCAACGACATGGCGGCCCAGCTCGGGCTCTGAGAGCTCTCGTACCGGCGGACCGTTGCGGAGTCGCGGTTCGGGGCGGTCCGTCAGTAGCGCGTCGTGCGCTCGACCCAGGCGCGCACGTCGTCGAGCACGTTGGCGAGCGCGGCGCGCCGTCGGCGTAGCGCGCCGCGGGCGCGCAGCGGCATCCGGCGCAGCGTGAAGAAGGCGCGGGTGGTGCGCCAGACGGCCGATTCCCGCTCGACGGCCAGCGTGCCGAGGGCGGCCAGGGCTACGAGTCCGAAGCCGGTGGCGACGCCCGTCGCGGTCCCGGCCCGGGCGCCGGCCAGCGACGCGATCGTCGCGATCCAGGCGGCGTGGAGCAGGCCCCCGCCGATGATCTGCCACACCGCCCGGCTCTGCAGGTTGGGCGCCCACCTGCCGATGCGGTCGGTGAGCCAGTACGGCGCCGCGAACACGACGATGCTCGCGAGCGCCAGCGGACCGAGGACCAGCGCCAGGAGCCCTTCCCGCAGTGCGAAGCGAATTACCTCGGCGGCCGGGATCCGCTGGTCGAGGTCGCGCTCGCGGAGTCCGAACCGGGCCAGGCTGGCCAGGTGCTCCTCGACCAGCCGCATCAGCTCCGCCAGCCGCGCCGGGTCCTGCTCGCGCAGCCTGACCATCCCCGCGACGTGCAGGAGCGGCTCGGCCGCCGCCGCCTGATCGCCGCGGGCGGCGGCGTAGAGGCGGTCGATGCGCTCGACGATCGGCAGGTCGTGCCGGGGTTCCGCCTCGACCATCAGGTGCTTCAGGCGTTGCTCGATGCGGTCGGTGAGCGTCCGGACCGCGACCGCCTCGTCGTCGGCGCAGTTCGCTTCCAGGTCCGCGTACTCCACCGGGCGCCCGAAAACGGTCGTCACCCGGGAGCGGAACCGGGCGAGCGCATCGAAGTTGAGCCCGACCGGCACGATGGTCACCGGGTGGCCCGCCGCGCAACTGTTGAGCACCATGCGCGCGGCCCCCGTCCGCAGCGGCTCGAGCCGGCCGTGCGCGTGGCTGGTGCCCTCCGGGAACAGGCAGATCGCCTCGCCTGCCGCCAGCGCCGCCGCGACTGCCGAGAACATCTCCACGTTGCGGGAGGTGTCCACGCCCGGATCCATCTTCCGGTAGACCGGAATGGCGCCCGAACGGCGGATCAGCGGGCTCAGCGGATGCCACGCGAAGAGCGTGGACTTGGCGAGGAAGCGGACGCGCCGTCCCGCCGTCGTCTGGATGACCGCCGGATCGATGAGGGTGTTGGGATGGTTGGCCACCAGCAACAGTGCACCGTCCGGCAGGGCGCCGCCGATGCGGTCGACGCGGTAGTAGGCGTACACGGCCAGCCGGGCGAGTCCCCAGACCCAGGAGTACGGCGGCGTCGTCCCGGCGGGCGCGGGCGGTGCGGCCGGCATGTTCCTCTACGTCCGCCGGGCGGCCGCGAAACGGAGCCGGACGTAGTCGGCGACCCAACCGCCGTCGGCGGTGCCGAGCACCGGCTCGAGCCGTTCGCGCATCTCGCGCAGCACGGCCCGCCGGTCGCTGTCCGGGACGCCGGCGAGGAAGGGTTGGGCGAAGGTCTCCAGCCAGTCGGTCACGTCGGACGGCAGCGGCGTCGGGCGCGGAAACAGGCGGATGGAATCGACCTCGAAGCCGTTGGCGTGCAGGCGCTCGCGATACTCCTCCACGGTCGGGAAGTACCACGGATTCAGCCGCTCCGCGTCGAGGCCGCGCTTCGCGAGGACCTCGCCGAAGGCGGCGCGTATCGACGCGACGCAACCGTGGCCGCCGAGCTCCGCCACGAGCCGGCCGCCGGGGGCGAGGGCCCGGTGGATCGCCGCCAGCGCCGCGTCCGGCTCCCGGATCCAGTGCAGCACCGCGTTGCTGAACACCGCGTCGAACTCCCCGTCGAAGTCCAGGGCGGCAACGTCGGCCACGCGCGCGTCGAGCCCGCGCCCGCGCGCCGCCCGCACCTGTTCCGGGCTGGCGTCGATGGCCACGACGCGGCAGCCGGCCTCGACCAGCTTCTCCGTCAGCGCGCCGTCGCCGCAGCCGACGTCGAGCACGCGCTCGCCCGGCCGCGGGTCGAGCAGATCCACCACCGGCGCGCCGAGGTCGGAGACGAACCGCGCGTGCGTGGCGTACCGATCCGGCTCCCAGACCTGCATTGATGCTGTTCGCCCCGCCCCGCCGTCCCAGCGCGCGCCGGAGAGAGACGTCGTGGCGCGTGGGTCGGAGGCATGATACAGCCGCTGGGGAGGCCGTGCGGGAGGCTGCCACCCTGAGACGGGCCTGGCGGGTCGGATCGAGCTCGGCCGCCCTGTGGCCGCGCACTTGGCGACGGATCGATCAAAATGGTCGGTCCAGCGGTATACATTACGATAGATGTATGAAGACAATAACCATAAATGTATCCGAGCCCGTCTACCGGGATTTCCAGCGCTTCGCCAGGGCGCGGGACAGGACCGCATCGGAGCTCATCCGGGAAGCGATGGCGGAGTTCCGCGAGCGGCGGATAGCCCGTTCCACGACACTGGCGGATTTGAACCCGGTCTCGGTGGGCCGGGTGCTGAAGCCGTTGCGCCGAGACGACGATCTGCTCGGGGAGATGCTCGACGATGGTCGGGCTTGATACGACGTTCCTCGTGCAACTCGAGGTCCAGGAGGCCGAGGGCCACGACGCGGCGCTGGGGGTGCTGCGGCGGGACATTCTCGGCCGCGACCGCGAGGCGGGGCTTGCGCCGCAGGTGCTCGCGGAGTTCGTGCACGTCGTGACCGACGCGCGGCGTTTCGAGCGGCCGTTGTCGGTGCCGCAGGCGCTCGCCAAGGCGAGCTTCTGGTGGAATGCGGCCGAGGTGGAGCGGATCGTCCCCGACGATCAGGCCGTCCGCCGGTTCCTGTTCTGGATGCGGGAACACGGTCTCGGCCGCAAGCGGTTGCTCGATACGCTGCTGGCGGCCACGTACTACGAGAGCGGGATTACCCGGATCGTCACCTCGAACGCCCGCGACTACCGCGTGTTCGGCGTGTTCGATCCGATCGAGATATAGCGGGTGGCGTCGATCCGGCCGGTGTAGATGGCCATGCCGACGACGGCGTCGATGCCTTCCGCGTCGAGCCGGTCGATCTCGTCCGGGGTGGTGATGCCGCCAGCCGCAGTCAGGCGGCGGGAGGTCGCGTCGCGGACGGCCAGGATGGCGTCCATGTCGGTCCCCTGCATCAGCCCTTCCCGGTCCACGTGGGTGTAGAGGAACTCGCCGCACCACGGCTCGAGCGCGCGGACCGCCTCGACCGCGGTGAGCGGCGTGGCCTCCCGCCAGCCCTTGACGACGACCCGCCCGCCCTTGCTGTCCACGGCGGCGATGATCCGCTCGGGGCCGACCGCCTCGGCCAGCGCCGCGGCGAAATCCAGATCGGGTCGGCCGCCGCGGAACAGCGACGAGCCGACGATGACCGCGCCTGCCCCGTAGCCGAGCACGGCTCGCGCCCGCTCGACCGTGCGGATCCCGCCCCCGACGCGGCAGGCGAGCCGCGGGGCTATCGACTGCACCAGCGTGTCGTTGGTGCCGGAACCCATCGCGGCGTCGAGGTCGATGACCTGCACGCGCGGGAAGTCCTGGAACTTCCGCACCCACCCGTCGACGTCGTCCGAGGCGATGGCCGGCCGCTCGCCCTGGATGAGCTGCACGACCTGCCCGCCCTTGAGATCTATCGATGGAATCAGCACGCTTGCCTCGTTCCCGGCA
>CAZMWA010000172.1:0-12514 GCA_964569405.1 uncultured Vicinamibacteraceae bacterium
GCGGGGCCTTCACCACGGGCTGCCAGCTTCCCCCGCCGCCGAGGCAACGGCGCCGCCCGCTCGATCACACCAGTCGATCCAGATAGGGCAGGAAGACGGTGGCGAGGCCGAGGAACGCGAAGAACCCGAAGACGTCCGTCAGCGTCGTGATGAACACCGCCGACGCCAGCGCCGGATCCACCTTGAGGGCCCGCAGGGCGATGGGAATCAGGGTCGCGGCCACCGCCGCCACGAGCAGGTTGATGACCATCGCCAGGGCCAGGATCGCCCCCAGGTAGACGTTTCCCGACAGCAGCCACGCCACCAGGGCCCCCACCGTGCCGAGGACGAGGCCGTTGCCGAGCCCGACCAGCGCCTCCTTCAGCACCGCCTTGCGCGAGTTGCCCCACGTGAGCTCTCCGAGGGCGATGGCCCGCACGATGACGGTCAGAGTCTGGGTCGCGGCGTTGCCGCCCATGCTGGCCACGATGGTCATGAGGACGGCCAGCATCACCACCTCGTCGATGGTCGCCTGGAACGCCCGCACCACGAACGCGGCGAGGCCCGCGGTGACGAGGTTCATGGCCAGCCACGGCAGCCGCTTCCGCGCGGACTCCCCCGCCGGGGTGAACACGTGCTCGTCGCCGCTGACCCCGGCCAGCCGGTAGAGGTCCTCGGTCGCCTCGTCCTTGATGATGTCGATGACGTCGTCGACCGTGATGATCCCCACCAGCCTGTTCTGCTCGTCGACGACCGGCAGCGCGAGCAGGTTGTAGGACGCCACCGTCTCGGCGACCTCCTCCTGGTCCATGTCGACCCGCGCGCTGACCAGGTCGGTCGTCCCGATGCGCGTGAGCGGCGTCTCGGGCGCCACCAGCAGCAGCCGCCGCAGCGAGACGACCCCGACGAGGTGCCGCCGCTCGTCGACGAGATAGAGATAGAAGACCATCTCGACCTCGCGCGACTGCTGCAGCGCGGCAATCGCCTCGCCGGCGGTCAGGTCCTCGGCCAGCGCGAAGACGTTGGGGTTCATGATGCGGCCGGCGGTCTGGTCGTCGTACTCGAGCAGGTGCTGGACGTGGCCCGATTCCTTCTGCCGCATCGACTCGAGGACGGCCGCCGACAGCTCGTCGGGCAGCTCGCCCAGCAGCGCGGCCGCGTCGTCCGAGGGCAGGTCCTGGAGCAGCCGGGCCAACTCCTCGGCCGGATAGTCCACCAGCATGGCGGCGGCAATTTCCGAGTCCAGCTCGGTGAGCGCCTCCATGGCCAGACGGCTGTTGTGGCCGAGCAGCGTGTTGAAGACGGACCGGCGGCCGCGGTCCGGCAGGCTGGCGAAGACCTCAGCGAGGTCGGCGGGATGCTGCTTCTGGAGCAGGTTGACCAGGTTCGCGGTCGCGCCTATCCGCTGCAGGCGCTTGACCGAGTCGAGAACGACGTCGATTCTGCGCTGGGGCGGCATGGGAATGAGCCGGGCGAGAGGAGTTCAGTCGTTGTCCCACTACTTCTGGTCCAGAGCCGTTCAGTGTACCACAGCGCGTCGCCGGTCCCGTCAGCGGCGCCGCGCCATGCCGAGGTCGTCGAGGACCCGCTCGTCCTCGCGCCAGCCGGCGCGCACGCGCACGTGGAGATCCAGGTACAGCCGGGCCGCGAAGAAGCGCTCGAGGTCCGTGCGCGCCTCCGTGCCGATCTGCCTGAGCAGCGACCCGCGGCGGCCGATCACGATGGCCTTCTGCGAGCTGCGCTCGACCAGGATCGAGCAGAACACCCGCATGATCCCGTCCTCGCCCGCGTCCTCGAAGCGATCGACCACCACCGCCGTCGAGAACGGCAGCTCGGCGCGCGTGTGCCGCAGCAGCTTCTCGCGCACGGCCTCGGCCACGAGCACGCGCTCCGGCTGATCGGTCAGATAGTCGTCGGGATACAGCGGCTCGCCCGCCGGCAGCGCCTCGAGGACGGCGGCCAGGAGGCGTTCGCAGCCGTCGCCCGTCCGGGCCGACACGGGCACGAGCGCGGCGAACTCCCGCTGCCGGCGGTACCAGTCGATGAGCGGCAGCAGGCGCCGCTTGGCGATCAGGTCGATCTTGTTCAGCGCCGCCACGACGGGGACGCTGACCCGCTCGACCAGCCCCAGCACGTAGCGGTCCCCGGCGCCCGTCCCGACCGACGCATCGAGCACGAGCACGAGCACGTCGACGTCGCGGATGGTGTCGAGCGCGAGATCGACCATCCGCGCGTTCATGCGGTGCAGGGGGCGGTGAATCCCGGGGGTATCGACGAACACCACCTGGCCGGGGCGCTCGCCGGCGACGTTCCTGACGCCGACGATGCGGTTCCGCGTCGTCTGCGGCTTGTCCGACACGATGGCCAGCTTGGCCCCGACGAACAGGTTCAGCAGCGTCGACTTGCCGGCGTTGGGGCGACCGATGAGCGACGCGAACCCGGCCCGCATCACCGCGCCGGGGCGCTCACGGACTCGGGCCGGCGCCGCATCCGGACGCGCTGGATGCGGCGCTCCTCGCCGTCGAGGATCTCGACGTCGACGCGGTCGACGACCAGCGTCTCGCCCACGCGCGGCACGCGTCCCAGGCGCGCCAGCAGGTAGCCGCCGATCGTTTCGAAGCCCTGCCGCTCGACCTCCACGTCGAGCCGCTCGGCCATGTCGTCCACCCCGACGGTGGCGGAGAAGACGTAGCTGCCGCCGCCCTCGTCGACGATCGGCTCGGCCTCGACGTCGTACTCGTCCCGAATCTCGCCGACGATCTCCTCGAGCAGGTCCTCGATGGTGACCAGCCCGGCCGTGCCGCCGTACTCGTCGTGCACGATCGCAATCTGCACCTGCTGCCGCTGGAACTCCTTCAGGAGCGCCGCCACGCGCTTGGCTTCCGGCACGCTGTACACCGGGCGCATGAGCCGCTCGACGACCCGCTCGTCGGCACCGGCGTCCGAGAGGGCGACGAGGTCCTTGACGAAGACGAAGCCGAGGATGTTGTCGAGGTCGTCCTGATAGACCGGCAGCCGGGAGTACTGCTGGTCGACGAACAGGTCGCGCAGCTCGGCCAGGGTGGCAGCCGGCTGTACCGCGACGATGTCGGGGCGCGGGGTCATCACCTCGCGCACGACCGTGTCGCCGAACTCGACCACCGACTGCAGGAGCTGCCGCTCCGCGCGCTCGTCGATCTCGGAGTCGAGCGCGCCTTCCGCCGCGTCGCTCGCGCCGGCCTGCCCGTCCGCCGCGGCCCCGTGCGCGTCGGGCCGGTCCCGGCGGGCCCCGCTCAGCCGGTCGGCCAGCGCGCCCGTCACCGGGCGCAGCACCCTGGCCACCGCGTGGAACGACGGCAGCAGGACCGCCAGCACCCGCTCGGGGCTCCGGCGCACGACCAGCAGCGGCAGCACGTGCCCGCACGCCAGCGCCAATACGACGAGGCCGGCGAACCCCAGCCACACGCCGGGGCCGCCGGGTTCGACCAGCAGCAGCGCCAGCGTGGTGACCAGCACGACGGTCACGGCCTGCAGCACGCCCGCGGTCACGAACAGGCGGGCCGGCTCCTCCAGGTAGTGCCCGAGCAGGCCGGGCTGGCCGTGCCGTTCGGCGTTCAGCCGCAGGGGCAGCCGCATCAGGACGCTGAACGCCGTCTGCACCGTCCCGACGTACAGCGCCGCGCACGCGAGCAGGAACAGCAGCAGGGGAATCACGGCGCGCCCTCGGCCAGACCGCCCCGGCGCCACAGCCGCCGCTCGAAACGCGCCATCCGGCCGTTGTCCCGCGTGTGGTCGTATCCCAGCAGATGCAGCAGGCCGTGGAGCGCCAGCCTGCGCAGCTCCACGTCGACCGGGTGCCCCGCGTCGCGGGCCTGCTTCGCGGCCACGCCCGTCGCGATGACGACGTCGCCGAGCAGCCGGCGCGGCTCCCCGGGCGGGCGCGGGCCCCGGTCGGCCGGGAACGACAGCACGTCGGTGCGGCGCCCGATGCCGCGGAAGCGGCGGTTCAGGGCGCGCATCTTGCCGTCGCTCACGAGCGCGACGACCATCTCGCCGCCGCTCGCGGCCACGGGCGCGACCCGCGCGAGCCAGTCGGGCAGGTCCCCGGCGGGCCGCGGCCGACCGCGGCCGTCGGTGACGGCAACGCGCAAGCGGGCCCTGGTTGTCACGGAAGCCGCGGACCGTCCCGGTCGTCCGTGGTCGCGTCCTCGTACGCCTTGACGATCGCCTGAACCAGGGGGTGGCGAACGACGTCGCGCTCGTCGAAGCGCACCGTCGCCACCCCGTCGATGGCGCGCACGACCCGAATCGCCTCGACCAGCCCCGAGACGCGGCCGGCCGGCAGGTCGATCTGCGTCACGTCGCCCGTGATCACCGCCTTCGACCCGAACCCCATGCGGGTCAGGAACATCTTCATCTGCTCGCTCGTGGTGTTCTGCGCCTCGTCGAGAATGACGAACGCGTCGTTGAGCGTCCGACCCCGCATGAAGGCGATCGGCGCAATCTCGATCACGCCCCGCTCGAGCAGCCGCTCGACCCGGTCGGCATCGAGCATGTCGTACAGCGCGTCGTACAGCGGGCGCAGGTAGGGGTTGACCTTCTCCTGCAGATCGCCGGGCAGAAAGCCCAGCTTCTCGCCGGCCTCGACCGCCGGGCGGGCGAGGATGATGCGGGTCACCCGCTTGGACGTGAGGAACGCCACGGCCTCCGCCATGGCGAGGTAGGTCTTGCCCGTGCCCGCCGGCCCCACGCCCAGGACGATGTCGAAGCGCTCGATGGCGTCCAGGTACCGCCGCTGGTTCACGCTCTTGGGCCGCACCTGGCGGCGGCCCGAGGGACGCAGCGGTTCCCGCACGAAGTAGTCGCGCAGGTCGACGGCCTCGTCCTCCGCGGTCAGGCGCGCGGCGCGCTGCACGTCGCCGGCCGCCAGCTCGTAGCCGTCCCGCACCAGGGCGGAGAGCTGGCCGATGACCCGCTCGACCGCGCCGACGCCGGGCGGCGCACCCTCGACCAACAACTGCTGCCCGTCGGTGCGGATCTGAACGTCGAAGAGACTCTCGAGGTTCCTCAGGTTCTCGTCGTAGGAGCCGAACAGGGTCTCGACGCCCTCGTCGGGAATGGAGATCTTCGCGAAGGAAGGTGTTGCGATGAACGTGTCTCCGTGGCGAAAGCCGATTGTAAACACGAGCGCCCGGCAGCGGTCAAGCACCGCCGCGGGGCTCGCGGGCTACCGATCGAGATGCAGCTCGCGGAGCTGCCGGCGGTCGACCGCGGACGGCGATCCGGCCATCAGATCGACGGCGCCCGCCGTCTTCGGGAACGCCATGACGTCGCGAATCGACGACTCGCCGGCCAGCAGCGCCACGATCCGGTCGAGTCCGAGGGCGATGCCGCCGTGCGGCGGCGTGCCGTACTGCAGGGCGTCGAGAAAGAACCCGAAGCGCGCCCTGGCCTCCTTGTCGTCGATCTTCAGGAGCCGGAAGATGCGCGCCTGCAGGCCCGCGTCGTGGATTCGGATGCTGCCGCCGCCAATCTCGTTGCCGTTGAGCACCAGATCGTACGCCCGCGCGCGCGCCGCCGCCGGATCGTCCTCGAGGCCGTCGACGTCCTCCGGGCGGGGCGACGTGAAGGGGTGGTGCATCGAGACCAGGCGCTGCTCCGTCTCGCTCCACTCCAGCAGGGGAAAGTCGACGACCCAGCTCAGCGCGACCCGGTCCTCGTCGATCAGCCCGGCCCGCCGGGCCAGCCGCAGGCGGAACTGGCCGAGCAGGATCGACGCCTCGTGGCCCCGGCCGGCCGCGATGAGCGTCAGGTCGTCCGGCCCGGCCGCCGCGGTCTCGACGACCCGCGCCAGCGCCTCCGGGCCCGCGGCCTTGAGGATGGAGCTCTGGATCTCCCCCGCGGGCGACTGCCGCACCCAGACGAGCCCCTTCGCGCCCAGCGCCAGCGCCTCGTCGACCAGGTTGTCGATCTGCGCGCGCGACTGGCGGCCGGCGCCCGGCACCACCAGGGCGCGCACCGATCCGCCGCCGGCCACGATCTCGCGAAACACCTTGAACGCGCCGTCGCGGAAGACGTCGGAAACGTCCTGCACGGGCATCTCGAAGCGCAGATCGGGCTTGTCGCTGCCGTAGCGTTCCATGGCGGCGGCGTAGGAGAGGCGCGGAAACGGCGCCGGAACCTCCTTGCCGACCTGCCGGAAGACGGCCTGCATGAGGCGCTCGAGCGTGCCGAAGACCAGGTCTTCGTTCGCGAAGGCCATCTCGATGTCGACCTGCGTGAACTCCGGCTGCCGGTCCGCGCGCAGGTCCTCGTCGCGAAAGCACTTGACGATCTGGAAGTACCGATCCATGCCGCCGATCATCAGGATCTGCTTGAAGATCTGCGGCGACTGCGGCAGCGCGTAGAACTCGCCGGCGTGCAGCCGGCTCGGCACCAGGTAGTCGCGCGCACCCTCGGGGGTCGACTTGGTGAGCAGCGGGGTCTCGATCTCCCAGAACCCCTCCGCGTCGAGGCTGGTCCGGACGGCCATGGCGATGCGATGGCGCAGCCCGAGGTTGGCGCGCATGCGCGCGCGGCGGAGGTCGAGGTAGCGGTAGCGGAGGCGGGTCTCCTCGGAGACCGGCGTCTCCTCGTCGATCTGGAACGGCGGCGTGCGCGCCTCGCTCAGCACGGTGACGGTGCGCACGGCCACCTCCACCTCGCCCGTGGCGATCTTCGGGTTCAGCGTTTCCTCCGAGCGGCGTTCCACCGGGCCGGCGACGGCCACGACGAACTCGGCCCGCAGCCGCTTCACCGCGGCGTGGACCGGGTCGCCCTCGCGCGCCACCACCTGCGTCACGCCGTCCCGGTCGCGCAGATCGACGAAGGTCAGCCCGCCGAGGTCCCGGACCTTGTGCACCCAGCCGGCCAGGACCACCTCCGCGCCTATGTCCTGCACGCGCAACTCGCCGCAGGTATGGGTTCGTACCAGCGCCTCGGACCGCTCGCTCACCTGCTCTCCTCTCGCGTCGCCTGCTCGCGGGACAGCCGCTCGACGACCACCGACCGGGCCACGGTCGCCTGTTCCCCCGAGTCCATATCCTTCACCGTCACCTCGCCGCGCGCCAGCTCGTCGTCGCCCAGGATGAGGACGCGCCGCGCCCCCGACCGGTCCGCCCGCTTCATCTGCGCCCGCAGCGAGCGCGCGTCGTAGTCGACGAGGGCGACCAGGCCCGCGTGGCGCAGGTCGCGGGCCAGCACGTGCGCCGGCTGCCGCGCCGCGTCGCCCAGCGCCACGACGAACGCGTCGGGCGACCCGGCCTCGACGCCCTCCGGCATCGCGAGCACGAGCCGCTCCAGGCCGGCCGCGAAACCGATGCCGGACCGGTCCGGGCCGCCCAGTTGCCGGACGAGCCCGTCGTAGCGCCCGCCCCCGAGCAGCGCGTTCTGCGCGCCGAGCCGCCCGCTCAGCACCTCGAAGGTCGTCCGCGTGTAGTAGTCGAGCCCGCGCACCAGACGGTGCGATACGCGGTAGTCGAGCCCCAGCGCCGCCAGATGCGAGGTCGTCGCCTCGAAGTGCTCGCGGCAGTCGTCGCAGAGATGGTCCGTCGAATGCGGCAGCGCGTCGACGAGCGGCTGGCAGGCCGGCACCTTGCAATCGAATATGCGCAGCGGGTTGCTGGCCGCGCGCCGGCGGCAGTCGCCGCACAGCGCGGCCAGCCGCGCGCCGAGCGCGGCGATCAGAGCCGCGTTGAACCCGGGCCGGCAGTCCTGGCACCCGACCGAGTTGATCACCAGCTCGGCGTCCTCTATGCCGAGCGCGCGCACCAGCGCCGCGGCCATCTCGATCACCTCGGCGTCGAGCGCCGCGGCGGTGATGCCGAACACCTCGACGTCGAGCTGGTGGAACTGCCGGTAGCGCCCCTTCTGGGGTCGCTCGTAGCGGAACATCGGCCCGAGGCTGAACAGCTTGACCGTGGGGAGCTGCTGCTCGAGCGCGTGCTCGACGAAGGCCCGCACCATGCTGGGCGTGGCCTCCGGCCGCAGCGTGACCCGCTCGCCGCCCTTGTCCTCGAACGCGTACATCTCCTTCTGGACGATGTCGGTGGTCTCGCCCGTGCCCTTGGCGAAGAGCTCCTCGCGCTCGATGACCGGGGTGCGGATCTCGCGGTAGCCGTAGCGGGCGCAGACCGCATGAATCACCTGCTCGGCCCGCTGCCAGCGCTCGCTCTCGCCCGGCAGGATGTCACGGGTACCTCGAATGGCCGGGATCATGGAAACATGTCGGATGAGACGCACGCGCGGCGACCGCGAGGGGCGTCGGCTGCCTGAGATTATAGCGGCCGACGGCGGTTGCTGCCGTTGGCCGGCCCGGCCCGCCGCGCGGGGTGCGGCCCGCAGGGTGCATAATGGAGCACGATGCCGGTTCTCGACACGCTCGGGCGGCGGCTCCGCAGCCTGCGGATCTCGGTGACCGACCGCTGCAACCTGCGCTGCCAGTACTGCATGCCGGAGGCGGAGTACGTCTGGCTGCCCAGGAAGGACATCCTGACGTTCGAGGAAATCGGCTTCCTGGTCGACGTCTTCGCCAGCGCCGGCGTCGACCGGGTGCGCATCACGGGCGGCGAGCCGCTGCTGCGCACCGACCTGCCCGATCTCGTCCGGCAGCTCGCCGCCAGGTCGCCCATCGGGGACCTCGCGCTCACGACCAACGGCGTGCTGCTGCCCGAGCGGGCCGAGGCGCTGCGCGCGGCCGGCCTGCATCGCATCACGGTCAGCCTGGACACGCTGCGGCCCGACCGCTTCCGGGCGCTGACGCGCTTCGACGCGCTGGATGCCGTGCGGGCCGGTCTGGCCGAGGCGGCGGCGCACTTCGACATCGTCAAGATCGATACCGTCGTCATCCGCGGCGTGAACGACGACGAGCTGGTCGACATCCTCGAGTACGGGCGGGAGCTGGGCGCCGAGGTGCGCTTCATCGAGTACATGGACGTGGGCGGCGCGACGCAGTGGTCCGCCGCCGACGTGTTCTCGCGGGCCGCCATCCTGGAGACGCTCGCGGAGCGCTACGGCGCGATTGCGCCGGTCGACGAGGTGACGTCGGCCCCGGCCGACCGCTTCCGTCTCGACGACGGCACGACGTTCGGCATCATCTCGTCGACGACGGAGCCGTTCTGCCGCGCGTGCGACCGCAGCCGCCTGACGGCCGACGGCCTCTGGTACCTCTGCCTCTACGCGCTGCGGGGCACGGACCTGCGGGGGCCGCTGCGGGCCGGGGCGGCCGCGGGCGAGCTGCGCCGCCTGATCGAGTCGGTGTGGACGCAGCGCGACGACCGCGGCGCCGAGCTCCGGCTGGCCGCCGGCGACCGCCAGCCGCTCATCCCCCTCGAGAAGCTGCAACGCGAGCCCCACCTCGAGATGCACACCCGCGGCGGGTAAACCGGCGCCGCGAAGCGGCGCAAGGCTTCAGAAGGCAATCCCGGCGACCGCGCTGAAGCTGTAGCGCGCGCCGTGCCGCTCGCTGAAGTAGCCGGTGTAGGCAACGCCCACGTTGACGCGGTCGTCCATGGCCACGTTCACCCCGACGTCCGCGCTCCAGTACTCGCCCGGCGGGACGAAGCCCTGCATTGTGAAGCGGCCCGGCAGGCGGTTGGATCCGGCGGTGACGAGAATGGCGGCGTCCTCGGCTTCGGCGTTGTAGGCGACCCGGCCGAACGGACGGATGTCGCCTCCGTAGGCGTCCGGCGCGGCCATGATCTGGTACCCCGCGCGGCCGACCAGCGACCCGCGCTCGAAGCCCGAGAAGTGCATGGAGGTCGACGTGCCGGGCGCCTCCTCGTAACCCGGGACGTCCTGCTGCAGCCACGACACGCCCGCGAAGGGTCCGTGGCGCAGCCCGCCCGGCGCACCGAACATCCAGCCGGCGCCGCCCTCGGCGCCCAGTTGGCGAACGTTGATCGAGCCGGTCTCGGTGCGGACCGCCCGGCCGAGCGTGACGCCGCCGGCCGACGCGTCGCCAGCCCCGCCGGCGAAGGCGGCGAAGAAGCCCGGCAGGCCGGCCGGCTGGCCGAGCGCGATGTCGCGGCCGATGGCCACGTCGGTCGCACCGCCGCTGACGGCGCCGTGCACGTAGCCGCCGCCGAAGTCCAACGCGGCGTGCAGCGACCCGATGACCCCGCGCGTGTCGAGCTGCACGGCCCCGGCCTCGTTGCCATGCGTGCCGTAAGTCAGCGCTCCGCCCCACAGCAGGCGCTCGCCGGCGCGGTGGTTGGCGCCCAGCGTGACGGTCACGACCCGCGCGAGGGCGGCCTCGATGACCGAGTCGAGGGCGAAGCCCTGCTCCCCGTACTGCACGGTGACGTACGCGCGCAGGTCGCGGTCGGGCGAGCCGAACTGCAGATCCGACAGCAGCTCGCGGTATACGGCGGTGCCGTGGTTGGCCGCCAGCCGCACGCCCCCCTCGCCCGCCAGCGAGACCGCGACCGGCGCCGCCAGGGTCGACATCACGACCTCGGCGAGAATCGCATGCCCGACGCCGGTCGGATGCAGGCCGTCGGCGAACAGCCAGCCCGCGTTGGCGCCCGGCGCGTAGGCGCCCGGCAGGCCGGCGCCGGCGGGACCGCAGGGCACGGCGCCAGGCGGCGCGCAGGCGGCGCCGCTGACGTTCGTCAGGTCGTAGCGCTCCGGCTCGGCCAGCAGCTCGTTGAACAGGCCGTGGACATCGATCGGAATGACGCCGCCGCCCAGCGTGCCGAGACCCGCGGCCAGCGTGTCGTTGAACAGGCCGGTGGCCGCCGACAGCGCGGGGGCGGCGGGGTGCGCGGCGAACGCCGGCACGGCGCCCAGATCGGGCAGGTTGTAGACCACCACGTAGCCGGCGCCGGCGTCCTGCAGGCGGCCGATCTGCCGCACGTACGCGGCCCCGGCGGCCGTCGCGTCGGCCGCCGCGCGGAGCGGCCCCCGCGCCACCGCGGCGATGACGTCGTTGGCGCCGCCCGAGAGGCTGTACAGCGCGTCCGGTGCGGCCTGTCCGCCGGTCGCCGACAGGTGCTGCGCGATCTGCGCCGCGGTGCTCGGCGTCGACCCCAGGCAAGGGCCGGCCGGGTTCACGCAGGCGCCGATCCAGGCGAAGTTCGTGCCGCCCGCCAGCGACGGCAGGATCGGCCGGCCGAGACCGTCCGCGACGACCTCCGCCGCGACCGGGTCCGGGTTCGTGGTCAGGCTGAGGCCGGCCGGCAGCTCCCGCGCCAGCGCGAGATTGCCGGAATCGCTGAGGCTGTCGCCGAAGACGACGACGCCGCTGAACGGCTGGGCGCCGACGGCGCCCGCGCACCCGAGCACGAGGACCACGACGCACGCCGACAGACGCAAGCAACAGGACATGAGCTTCTTCAGACCCTCCGCGAGGCAACCGAGCGACGACACAAGCTTAACAAACAGCCCGCGGCGCCGAATCGCCGGTGGCGGCGCACGACCGGACAACCCGGGCGCCGCGCGAAACGCCGCCGAAGCGGCCGCACCTCAAGACGTACATCCGACGCAAGCAAGCGACCGAGTGCGCACGTCATCACGCCTGGTACACGTTCTCGTTGTGCCAGTTCAGGTACTCCTGCGCAGGTCGAATAGCCGGGTCTGCCGGCAATGAAATCAGTCGACCATGGTAGGGATAGTAGCTGCGCCCGTTCTCATAGTCGATTCTGAGTCGAGGGCTAATCTCGAGCCGCCGCTCGGACGTAACTGTCAGATATCCCTTGTCGAAAAGCCGATGCAAGTCAGCCCGCAGGAGAAGACCGTTCGCGATGTCGTGAGGACCAAGCCGCTTGTACGGCTTGATGTGAGCTGCCTCCAAGGCGGGCAGCGAGTGCTCGCCGGTGACTGCACACGCGCGTCCATAAGCATCCGTCACAGCTATTCTGAACGTACCTTGGCCCAACCTAGGCTGGACGAGCTGATCCTTGCCGAATCCAGCGGCGATCTCATCAAGACCGTTCGGCTCAAGTGAGTCCGAAATTGGGTATTCCTGAACCTGGGTGCGCAGGGCCATCAGGCTTCGCTCACACTCGCGCCAGATACGCAGACCTTCCCCGGACGATAGGTCGTAGCGCTTGCTCGTGAGGTTGCGACGAGGCCAGTCAGCAGGCTGAGGAACCCACAGTTCGCGTGGGAAGGCGACAGCTCCGCTCAGCAGGATGCACCCGATCTGTGGCACCGGCCCGTCGTGCACGATCTTGTTTCTGGCGCGAATCTCGCGCAGCCGCTGCTCCATTTCGCCCAACGTCGCAGCACCGTTGGCCTCGCCGAAGCATTCCCATGCCAGCCAATCCGGCAGTTTGGCATAGCGGGTGACCAAGCCGAATCCGGCGATAGCATTGTGCGGTGCTTTCAGTTTGAACAGGAAGGGCGTCCCCGGAACACCTCTGAACACCTGGCGCGCGGAAGGACGCCAGAAATTCACCTCGTCCCAGAAGGGCTTCCGCGCCAAGTGCTCGTACCAACCGATATCGGTAACTGCTACGTAGCCTTCCATGCCGGGTCCTGTCCGAACCAGCGTCGCCGGCCAGCCGCGCGACGCTAC
>CAZMWA010000173.1:0-5922 GCA_964569405.1 uncultured Vicinamibacteraceae bacterium
GCGCGGCATCGCCGCCAACATCCACGAGTGGTGCGCCGACTGGCACGCGCGCGACTACTACGACCGGGCGCCCGACCGCAATCCGACCGGGGCGGCGAGCGGACGCCGGCGGGCCTCGCGGGGCGGCTCGTGGCGGCACGCGCTGACCATCAGCCGCAGCGCGGCCCGCAGCAAGCTGGATCCGGCGTTCCGCTACACGGACTACGGCTTCCGGGTCGCCCGCGACGTCCGCGACGCATGATGCCCGAGGAGTGATGCCCGACGAGCTGGATCTCGCGCTCGACGTGGCCCGCGCGGTGCGCGACGCGGACGGGCGTGCGCTGATCGTCGGCGGCTGGGTGCGCGACCGGCTGCTGGGCGGCGAATCGCAGGACGCCCGGTCGCAATCCCCCGAGTCGAAGGACGTCGACATCGACATCGAGGTCTACGGCCTCCCCGCCGACCGGCTGCAGGCCGTGCTGGCGCGGTTCGGTCCGGTCAACAGCGTCGGCGCCAGCTTCGCGGTGTTCAAGCTCGGGCCGCTCGACGTCTCGCTCCCGCGCACCGAGTCGAAGGCCGGCCGCGGCCACCGGGGATTCGTCGTCACGGGCGATCCGGCGCTGCCGCTGGCGGCCGCCGCGCGCCGGCGCGACTTCACCGTCAACGCCATCGCCTGGGACCCGCTGCGCGACGAGTACCTCGACCCCCACGGCGGGCGCGACGACCTCGCCGCCCGCCGCCTGCGCATGGTCGATCCGGCGACGTTCGGCGACGACAGCCTGCGCGTGCTGCGCGCCGTTCAGCTCGCGGCCCGGCTCGGCTTCGAGGTCGACGCGCCCACCCGCGCCGTCTGCCGCCAGATTGCGCTCGACGATCTGCCCGCCGAGCGCGTGTGGGGCGAGCTGGAGAAGCTGCTGCTGCAGGCCCGGCGGCCGTCGCCCGGCTTCGCGCTCGCGCGCGAGATCGGCGTCGTCGAGCAGTTGTTCCCCGAGCTGGCCGCCCTCGTCGACTGCCCCCAGGAACCGGAGTGGCATCCGGAGGGCGACGTCTGGGTGCACACGCTGCTGGTCATCGACGAGGCGCGCGACCGCATCGACGACCTGCCGCGGCCGCAGCGGGTCGCGGTCATGCTGGGCGCCGTGTGCCACGACTTCGGCAAGCCGGCCACCACCGCGTACATCGACGGCCGCATCCGGTCGCTCGACCACGAGGAGAGGGGCGTCGCGCCCGCCACGGCGTTCCTGGATCGGCTCGGCATCCACACGCTCGACGGTTACGACGTGCGGCGGCAGGTGCTCGGCCTGGTGGCCCACCACCTCAAGCCGGGCATGTGGCGCACGGCGCGCGACGGCGTCGGCGACGGCGCGTTCCGGCGGCTCGCCCGCAAGGTGGACCTCGAGCTGCTCGCCAGGCTGGCCAAGGCCGACTGCCGGGGCCGCACCGGCGACTTCGACTGCTCGGCGATGGACTGGTTCCTGGAGCGCGCGCGCGGCCTGGGTGTGGAGCACGCGGCGCCCGCGCCGCTGCTGCTCGGACGCCACCTGCTGGCGCTCGGCCTCGCCCCCGGCCCGCGCATAGGCCGCATCCTGGCGCAGGTCTACGAGCGCCAGCTCGACGGCGAGTCGCGACGCTGGCCGAGGCGCAGGCCGCGGCGCGGGCGCTGCTGGAAGCCGGGGGAACCCGCGGCCAGGACGGCCCGCAAGGTCCGGCAGGCGCGAGAACGGCGCCGGCGGCGGAATCGTGACTCACCCGGGCGGGTCGCCGGCCGCCCCCCGCAGCAGGTCGGCCAGCGCCGCCGGCGCGACGTTGCCGCCGCTCACGACGGCGACGCTGATGCCGGCGTCCGGCGCGGGCTCCGCCGCCAGGGCGGCGGCGGTGGCGGCGGCGCCGCTCGGCTCGGCGACCAGCCTGGCGTGGCGGCACAGCCAGGCCACGGCCCGCTCGATCGCCCGGTCCTCCACCTGGATCACGTCGTCCACGAGCGCCCGGGCCGCCGCGAACGTCAGGTCGCCGGGCCGCACCGGCAGCAGGCCGTCGGCCACGCTGGCGGTGCGCTCGAGCGTCACCGGGCGGCCGGCCGCCAGCGACGCCGCCAGGCAGGCCGCGCCCACCGGCTCCACCCCGATGACCCGCGCCGACGGCAGCACCCGCTTGACGGCGGTCGCCACCCCCGCCAGCAGCCCGCCGCCGCCGACGGGCACGAACACCCGCGCCACCTGCGGGGCGTCCTCGACGATCTCGCGGCCGACGGTCGCCTGCCCGGCGATGATCGCGGGGTGATCGAAGGGCGGGATCATCAGCAGTCCGCGCTCCTGCGCCTCGCGCTCGGCGCGCGTCCTGCGCTCGACCGAGGTGGTGCCCTCGAACAGCACCTCGGCGCCGTACCCCCGGGCGCCGGCCACCTTGACCGCCGGCGCCGTCCGGGGCATGACCGCGACCGCCGCGACGCCCATGGCGCGCGCGGCGCAGGCGACGGCCTGCGCATGGTTCCCCGAGGAGTAGGTGATCACCCCCCGGGCGCGCTCGGCCGGCGGCAGCGCGGCGATCATGTTGAACGCGCCGCGCAGCTTGAACGAGCCGGCGACCTGCAGGTTCTCGCACTTGAGCCGCAGCGGGCGGCCCGCGGCCGGCGACGCGTCGAGGAGCGGCGTGCGGACGACCGCGCCGCGGATGCGCGCGGCCGCCGCGTCGATGTCGGCGCGTGAGATGACCGTCACGGACCTTCTATACTGGCAGCCATGCTGCGGGTGCTGCTGGCAGCGGCGGCCATGCTGCTGGGAGCCGCGCCGCCGGCCGTGGCCCAGGACGACGAGCCCATCGGGCGCTTCGTCGCCGATCTGCGCGGCTCATTCGTCCGCTTCGGCCAGCAGCCGGGCCTGGCCGGCTCCTACGGCTTCCGGCCGCACGCGACGCCGTCGAGCGGAATTGGCGTCGACGCGGGCGCCCATGTCTACCCGCTCCGCTGGCGCTTCGTCACCCTCGGCCTGGGCGCCGCCTACCATGCCTCGTTCGGCGACCGGGGGGCGCGCACGGACGACGTCGACCCGGACGGCCCGACGCTGCGCAAGACGTTCCGGGCGATCTCGCCGCAGCTCTCGCTCAACTTCGGCGGCCGCAACGGCTGGAGCTACCTCAGCGGCGGGATCGGCACGTCGCGGCTCGTGCTGTTCGCCCGCGACGGCGAGCGGCCGGCCGAGCGTTCCGCCCGCACCCTCAACTACGGCGTCGGGGCGCGCTGGTTCGTCAAGCGACACGTCGCCTTCTCGCTCGACCTGCGCTTTCACTCCCTCAGCCCGCTGCAGCCGACCGCTGCCGCACCCGCGTCGCCGCGCCTGACGCTCATGGTGCTGAGCGTCGGGGCGTCGTTCAGATAGCCTGACGGCGCGGCGGCCGGCCGGCCCGATTCGACCATAATGCTCTCATGAGGCGGGATACGCTGCTCGATTTTTTCGACGACCGTATCCGGTCCGCGGCGGACTTCGTCGTCCACGACGACGGCTACCGCTCGTACCGGTACACGTACGACGAGGTCCGCCGCGCCGCGCTCGCCTTCTCCCGCCGCCTGGCGCGCGCGAACATCGGGCCGGGCGACCGGGTCGTGATCTGGGGCGAGAACTGCCCGGACTGGATTGCGGCGATGTGGGGCTGCCTGCTCGCGCGGGCCGTGCTCGTGCCGTTGGACTTTCGCGCCTCCGGGGAGCTCGTGGCGCGCGTCGCGGCGATTGTCGACGCGCGCGCCGTGCTGGTCGGCGAGGGCCTGGAGGCCGCGGTGGGCGGCGACCGCGTCGAGGTCTGGCCGCTGCGGCGGCTCGTCCCGGCGCGCGGGGACGACGGCGGCGAGGCGGACGTGCGCGGGGACCGCGGCGCGCCCGACGAACTGGCCGAGATCATCTTCACGTCCGGCGCCACCGCCGACCCCAAGGGGGTGCGGCTGACGCACCGCAACATCCTCGCGAACGTGGTCCCCGTCGAGAACGAGGTGCTCAGGTACCGCCGCTACGCCCGCCCGTTCGCCCCGCTGCGCTTCCTCAACCTGCTGCCGCTCAGCCACATGTTCGGCCAGGCCATGGCCACCTTCATCCCGCCGCTGCTGTCGGGGATCACGGTCTTCATGCGCGGCTACAACCCGGCCGACATCGTGCGGCAGATCCGCCGGCGGCGCGTGTCGGTCGTGGTGTGCGTGCCCAGGATACTGGAGGTGCTGCGCGACCACGTGCTGCGCCTCGCCCCGGAAGCCGCCCGGGAGCATCCGCCGGCCCACGTGGCCCGCCGCTGGTGGCGCTACCGGCGCATCCACCGGCTGTTCGGCTTCAAGTTCTGGGCCTTCGTGGTCGGCGCCGCGCCCCTCGATCCCGAGCTCGAGGCGTTCTGGTCGCGCCTGGGCTTTCTCGTCATCCAGGGCTACGGGCTCACGGAGACGGCGCCCATCGTGACCCTCAACCATCCGTTCCGCACGCGGCGGGGCACGGTCGGCCGGCCGATCGGGGGCGTTGACGTCAAGCTCGGCCCGGACGGCGAGATCCTGGTACGCGGCAGCAACGTGACCGCCGGCTACTACAACGCCGCGGGCGAGACCGCCGCGGCCTTCGACGACGGCTGGTTCCGGACCGGGGACATCGGCGCCTGGGACGCGGCCGGGAACCTGACCGTCAAGGGCCGCAAGAAGGAGGTGATCGTCACCCCCGAGGGGCTGAACGTGTTCCCGCAGGACATCGAGCAGGTGCTGGGCGCCGTGCCCGGCGTGCGGGAGTCCGGCGTGGTCGGCATCTCGCAGGACGGCCGCGAGCACGTGCACGCGGTGCTGGTGCTGGAAGCCGGCGCCGAGGCGTCCGCGGTGCTGCGGGAGGCCAACCGGCGCCTGGAGGATCACCAGCAGATCCGGGGGCGGTCGATCTGGCCGGACGGGGCCCTGCCGCGCACCGAGGGCACGCGCAAGCTGAAGCGGCGCGAGCTGAAGCGCTGGGTCGAGAGCGGCGGGCGCCGCGGCCGGCCCGCCGCCGCGGCCGGCAGCGGCGCCACGGCGGCCGCCGTCGTGCAGCGCTTCGCACCCGATCGCGAGGTCACCGACGCGACGAACCTGGCCGAGCTGGGTCTCAGCTCCATCGAACGCATCGAGCTGCTCATGGCGCTCGAGCAGGCGTTCGACCGCACGGTCGACGAGGCCGCGTTCGCCGCCGCGGCCAGCGTCGGGGACCTGCGCGCGCTCGTCGCCGAGACCGCCCTCCCGGGCGCAGCCGGCGCGGGGCCGGCTCCGGCCGCGGCGGCGTTCGACTTCCCCACCTGGGCCGTGAGCGGGTCCGCGCGGCTGACGCGGCGGGTCAACCTGGGACTGTGGCTGCTGCCGCTGACGCGGGTGTTCGCCTGGCTCACCGTCGAAGGCCGCCACCATCTGGACGCGGCGCCGGGGCCGGTCGTCTACGCGGCCAACCACCAGAGCCACCTGGACGCGCCGGTCATTCTGGCGGCGCTGCCGCCGCGCCTGCGCTACCGCGTGGCGACCGCAGCCGGCAAGGAATTCTTCGCCGCGCACTTCCGCGTCGGCCGGCACCCGCTGCGGCGGCGGCTCACGAACAGCCTCAACTACTACCTGGCCTGCCTGCTCTTCAACGTGTTCCCGCTGCCCCAGCGCGAGACCGGCGCCCGCGAAGCCATCCGCCATCTCGGCGAGCTGCTGGGCGCGGGCACCTCGGTACTGATCTTTCCCGAGGGGCGCCGGACGGACGCGGGCGAGATCGGCCCGTTCCAGCCCGGTATCGGCATGCTCGCCGCCCGCCTGCAGATTCCGATCGTGCCGGTCCGGCTCGAGGGGCTCGACCGCGTGCTCCACAAGTCCTGGCGCATGGCGGTGCCCGGCCGCGTGCGGGTCGCGTTCGGCCCGCCCCTCGAGCCGGGCCGCGGCTCGTACCGCGAGCTGGCGCGGCGCGTGGAGGACGCGGTCAGGGC
>CAZMWA010000174.1:0-13953 GCA_964569405.1 uncultured Vicinamibacteraceae bacterium
CGTCGCCGTCGGCGTCGAGCGCGCGCAGCGCCCGCGGCGCCGACACGATTTCCACGGCGGAGACCGTGCCGTCCCGGTCCGCATCGAGCGCAGCCAGGAGCGGCGCGGCGGGCTCCGTCTCCTGCGCCGCCTCCCCCTCCCGGTCGGGGGGACCTTCGGCCTCGGCGGTCATCAGCGCCAGGATCTCCGCCTCGGCGGCGTTTCCGTCCCCGTCGGCATCGGCGCGGGTCAACAGGCTGCGAAACGACGACGGCAGCTCCGCGCCGTCCAGCACGCCGTTTCCGTCGGCGTCGAACGCCATGAACGCCGCGGTCGCCTCGGCCGGGGTCCGCCCCGGACCGCCGATGGGGCCTCCGCCCCCGGGCCGCAGCTCGTCAACCTCGAGGCGGCCGTCGCCGTCCTCGTCGAGCGCCGCGAGCGATGCCGGCGCCGCGTCGATCTCGCCGGCCGAGATCTCGCCGTCGTCGTCCGCGTCCAGGACCCCGAAGGCCGGCGGCAGTCGCAACTGGCCGCCGTCTGCCCGGGACGTGTCGTCCGACGCCGGCTCCTCGACCACGCAGCCCGCCGTCGCGGCCAGGCCGGCGGCGGCGAGCACGGCCGCCCTCGTGAACGCAAGCGCTCGAAGTTCCATCGTCGACTCTCCGTCCGGGATCCGCGCCCGGCAGCGCGATCAGCCGCTGGCGCGTCCGGTCCGGGGATGACCGAGGCCCCAGCCCAGCGTCCCGTCGTCGAGCTCCTCGACCGTCTGCCCGAGCACGATGTCGAAGCGGGCGGTCAGCTCGCCGATCTTCGACCCCGGCAGCGGGTTGAAGTCGACGAGGATCGTCTCCTTGGCCAGCGGATCGAGAATCCGGGACGTGAGCCGATCGCGCGCGTTGTCCGGGTGGCCGTTGATCAGCATCTGCGACGTGAAGATCCGCTTGCCGTTGCGGCTGACCGCGAAGTGGATGTGGGGCGTGCGGAAGACGTCGCCGATGATGTACGGCACCGGCTTGATGGTGCGGAAGTAGTACTCGCCCCGCACGTTGGTGAGGAAGCGCCCGTAGCCCTGGAAGTTGGCGTCCGGCGGCTCGTTCGGGTTGACGCCGTCGGCGTGCCGGTACGACTTGTTGGTGTCGCACTGCCAGATCTCGACGAACGCGTTGCGCAGCGGCGTCCCCGCGCGGGTGGTGACGGCGCCGTGGAGATGCGTGACCTCGCCGACCGCCGGCGTGATCGCGTCGTTGACGATCAGCAGGTCGTTGTCGGTGTCCAGGGGCATCGTGTCCGGATAGAAGGGCCCTTCGAGCGAGCGGCCGCTCGGCGTCACGAACAGCTCGTCGGCGAGCACGCCGGGCGTCCAGAGGGCTGCGGCGCCGAGAGTGCCGGCCCGCAACGCGCGCTCCAGGAAGATGCGCCGGGGCAGTCGGGAACCGAGCTCCAGGGCGGCTCGCGAGACGGGACGAATCGGCTGGGTCATTGCCATCTCCTCCAGCAGACATTATTCCCCCTGCGGGCGGGTCCGTTCCACTGCAATCTTGGATGAGGCCGCGGGGAGTCTGTGTCGGTCGGCCCGCGGCGCTCCGGTCGCTTGACTGCGGGCCGCGCTCCTACGAAAATCTGTACCCTGGATTTCAGTAACAGTCGCCGTCCTCTCTCGATGGCGAGAAAGGTCCTGGTCGTGGCAAGAGGAATGAACTCGCGTCCCGTGAAGATGCTGTTCGTCGGCGCCGCGCTCGCGGCGGCCGGACTGGTTGCGCTGCCAGCCGGCGCGGCCGAGGCCGAGCGCGACACCGAAGTGACGTTCACGAAGGACGTCGCGCCCATCCTGCAGCGCTCGTGCCAGAACTGTCATCGGCCGGACGCCGTCGCGCCGATGTCGCTGCTCACGTACGAGCAGGCGCGTCCGTGGGCGCGGGCAATCAAGGACCGGACCGCGCTGCGCGAGATGCCGCCGTGGTTCATCGACAAGACCATCGGCATCCAGCATTACAAGGACGACATCTCGCTGAGCGACGCGGAGATCGCTACCCTGGCGGCCTGGGCCGACAACGGCGCGCCGCGCGGCAACCCGGCCGATCTGCCGCCGCCGCTCGTGTTTCCGGCGGAGGGCGTGTGGACCATCGGCGAGCCCGACCTCGTCGTGTCCACGCCGGTCATGACGGTGCCCGCCGTGGCCGCCGACTACCACGACGAGTACGGCCCCGTGCCGACCGGCCTCACCACCGACCGCTACATCAAGGCCGTGGAAGTCCGGGAGGTGCGGCTGCTGGAGGCCGAGGCCGAGGCGCGGCTCCGGCGGCAGGCGAACGAGGGCAGCGGCTACGGGCGCTTCACGATCCACCACATGGGCATCCACACCGGCGACGAGTACTACGCGTCGGAGTCGGACCGCTCCCAGTTCCGGTTCACGCACGAGATCGGCCAGAACGCCACGACCTACCCGGAGGACGTCGGCGTGGTCCTGCCGGCTGACTCGGAGCTCCGGTTCACCGTGCACCTCTACGCGTCGGGCGAGATCGTGCCCGTGCGGGCGGACGTCGGCTTCGTGTTCCATCCCGAGGGGTACGAGCCGAAGTACGGCAGTTGGGAGTTCGGCGCGATCGGGGGCATCGGCGACGCCCTCGACATTCCGGCGGACCAGGACAGCGTCCGCCTGGACGGCTACTACATCATGCCGCAGCCCGGGCTGCTGAACACGTTCGAGCCGCACATGCACGCGAGCGGGCGGCGGATGTGCCTGGAGGCAATCTATCCGCCGGACGCGAACGTCCACAACTACCGGCTGAGCCCGCGGCGCGAGGTGCTGAGCTGCGCCGGCTACGACCACAACTGGGCCAAGGTCTACGTCTATCAGGACGACTACGCGCCGCTGCTGCCGAAGGGGGCCGTGCTGCATCTGACCGGCTGGTACGACAACTCGGCGAAGAACCGCAACGTCGTCGACCCCCGCAACTGGAAGGGGCACGGCGAGCGGTCCATCGACGACATGTTCGTCCTGCTGGCCAAGTTCACCTTCCTCAGCGACGAGCAGTTCGCCGAGATAGCCTCCGACCGGGAGGCCGGGCGCCAGGGCCGGCGCACCGACAACCAGATCTGACGGGTCGCAATTGCCCTGCGGGACGCTTTCGGGCTGGTGCACATGAGCTCAGGACGCTGTACGGCGGCCGCCGCGGCGGTCGCCGCCGTGCTGGCAGGGGCCTTCCCGCCGGACGCGCCGGCGCAGATGGCCCACGACCGGGGCCAGAACGTTGTGCCCGCCTTCGAGGGCTGGGAGGCCAACCCGGACGGCACGTTCAACATGGTGTTCGGGTTCTTCAACCGGAACTGCCAGGAAATAGTGCACGTGCCGATCGGTCCGGAGAACAGCGTCGAGCCGGGCGGCCCCGATCGCGGCCAACCGACGCGTTTCACTCCCCGCCGGTCCGAGTTCGTCTTCAAGGTGCCCGTGCCGGCGGACTTCGGCAACCGGGAGCTCGTGTGGACCCTGACCGTGCGCGGCCGGACGGAGCAGGCGTACGCGTCGCTCAGGCCCGAGTACGTGCTCGACCGGCAGATCACGATGATGAACGAGGCCAGCTACGGGCAGCGCTTCGGCGAGAGCGACAACCAGTACCCGGTGGTCGAGCTCGAGGGCCCGGCCGAACGGACCGTGGCCGTGGGCGAGCCGCTGGAGCTGACGGCGCGGGTGAGCGACGACGGCCTGCCCGAGCCGCGTCCCGACCGGACCCATCTCGCCAGGCTCATGGCCGGCTGGCTCGTCTACCGCGGCAACGACGAGCATGTGACCTTCGATCCGCCGCAGTTCAACCCCGACCTGCGCCGCCGCGCCGGCGCGAGCCCTCTGTGCCAGGGCATCGAGCCGGTTCCGGAATGGGCCGCCTCCCTGCTGAGCCCGGACGGCGAGCTGAGCACGACGGCCACCTTCAGCCGGCCCGGAACCTACGTGCTGCGCGCGCTGGCGCACGACATCGCCCTGAAGGCGTCCCGCGAGGTCACCGTCACCGTCACGAATCCCTAAATCACTCCCACGACCCAGAGCACGTAGACCGCAGCCATCGCGGTGACCCCGTTCACCAGCGTCACCCCGCCGTACGACAGCAGCGCCGACTTGAGCGGCATCCGCGACAGCGACGTGCAGACCCAGAAGTAGCTCGAGTTCACGTACTTGATGATCATCGAGCCGGCCGCGCCCGCCAGCATCGTCGCCTCCGGGCTCAGGCCCAGCGTGTCCATCATCGGCGCGGCGACCGACGCGGCGGTGATCACGCCGACGGTCGTCGAGCCGGTGATCATGTTGCCGGCGACCCCCAGCACGAACGGCAGGAAGATGGCCGGCAGCCCCGTCGCCGCCACCGCGTCGGCGATGGCGTCGACCGCCGGGGTCGCGCGCAGGATCTGGCTGAGCGCGCCGCCGAGCCCGGTCACCATGATGATCATCGCCGACGCCCGCAGCGCATCCTCGATCCACGTGGCCGTCCGCGCCTCGCGCTGATCGGCCCGCGTGTTGCCGTAGGCCAGGAGGATGCCGATGCCGAGCGCGACGACCGGCCACCCGAGGTAGAGCATGGCGCGGTTGACGACGTGCTCGGCCGGCAGGGCGAACGCCGTCACGCTCTGGCCCGCGATGAGACCGAGGGGGATGAGAATCGGGGCGTAGGCCCGCCAGGTCGGCGGCAGTTCCGCCTCGCGTCCCTGGTCGATGAACGACTGGCCGACGAACTCGCGCGACGGCGGCGACTCGATGTACGGCCCGACGGCGCGCGCGTAGACCCAGCCGGCCAGCGAGGCGATCAGCGTGACGATGCCGCCGTACAGGATGATGCGGCCGATGTCGGCGCCGACCAGCGCGACGGCGGCCAGCGGCCCGGGGGTCGGCGGCACCATGGCGTGGGTGAGCTGCATCGCGCCGACCAGTCCGGTCGCCATGACGCTCATGTTCAGGCCGCTCGACAGCGCCGCGGAATGTACCAGCGGGTTGAGGATGAGGTAGCCGACGTCCGAGAAGATCGCGAGGCCGATGACGAAGCCGCTCAGCGTCAGCGCCAGCGGCATGCGCGCCTCGCCCACCCAGCGGATCATCGAGACCGTGATGCGCTCGATGCCGCCGGTGTGCTTCAGCGCCTCGGCCAGCACGGAGCCCAGCACGATGACGACGGCGATGCCCTGGATCGTGCGCCCGAAGCCCTGCTCGAACGCGTCGATGAATGCCTGCCGGTCGATGCCCGGGATGAGCGCGAACAGCACGACCGGCACGAGCAGCGCGAGAAAGACGTGCCACTTGAAGCGGGTGATCAGCAGGAACAGGAGCGCGACGACGGCCACCAGGCCGGCCAGGGCGACGAGTGCGCTGTCGGTGATCATGGGGCGTCCTTCCCGCCGGGCTGTCGCTGCCGGCGTGCGGGCAGTATACTGGCGGCAGCGGAGACGTCATGGCACGCAAGGTCGGCCGCAACGATCCGTGCCCCTGCGGCAGCGGGCGCAAGTTCAAGCAGTGCTGCGAGGGCAAGACCGAGCGCTGGTCGCGCACCGCGTCGTATGCCGTCGCCGCGGTGGCCATCGCCCTGGCGGGCTTCATCGTCTACAGCTTCACGAACACCGGCGGCTCCGGCCCGCGTCAGGTCTGGGACCCGGCGCACGGCCACTACCACACGGTGCCCTGAGCCGACCCCGGCTCGCGCCCGACCTGATGCAGTACGTCAACCTCGGCCGCACCGGCCTGCGCGTCTCCCGCCTCTGCCTCGGCATGATGACCTTCGGCTCGCCGGCCTGGCGCCCGTGGGTGCTGGGCGAGGAGGCCAGCTGCCCGTTCATCCGCCGCGCCGTCGAGGCCGGCATCAACTTCTTCGACACGGCCGACATGTACTCGCGCGGCGTCAGCGAGGAAATCCTGGGCCGCGCCCTGCGCGACTTCACGACGCGCGATCAGGCGGTCGTCGCCACCAAGGCGTTCTTTCCCATGGGCGAGGGGCCGAACGACGGCGGGCTGTCCCGGAAGCATCTGTTCGAGTCGATCGACGCGTCGCTGCGGCGGCTCGGGACCGACCACGTCGACCTCTACCAGATCCACCGCTTCGATCCGCACACGCCGATCGAGGAAACGCTCGAGGCGCTCGACGACATCGTCCGGGCCGGCAAAGCCCGCTACATCGGGGCCTCGAGCATGTACGCCTGGCAGTTCGCGCGGATGCTGCACGCGGCGGAGCGCCGCGGCTGGACGCGGTTCGTCGCGATGCAGAACCACTACAACCTCGTCTACCGCGAGGAGGAGCGCGAGATGCTGCCGCTCTGCCGCGCCGAGGGCATCGGCGTCATTCCGTGGAGCCCGCTCGCGCGCGGCTTCCTGGCGGGCAACCGCGCGCGGCCCGCGGGCGGCGAGGGCTCGCGGGGCGGCGCGACGCTGCGCGCGCAGACCGACGAGTACGCCCAAGACCTGTACTACGCGGAGTCGGACTTCCGCGTGGTGGAGCGGCTCGTCGAGCTGGCGGCGCGGCGCGGCATAACGCCCGCGCAGGTCGCGCTGGCCTGGATGCTCCGCCAGCCGGGCGTCACCGCGCCCATCGTCGGCACGACGAAGCTCGAGCACCTCGATACGCTGGTCGCCGCGCTCGACATCACGCTCGACGACGACGAGTGCCGGCTGCTCGAGGAGCCCTACGTGCCCCATCCGGTGCTCGGGCACCGGTGAGCCCCATGCCGGGGGCAACCGGCGGCGACGCCGACCTCGTCCACGCGCCGGCGCGCGAGCTCGTCCGCCGCCTGGCCGCGCGCGAGCTCGGCGCCGAGGAGCTCATGCGCGGCTTCCTGGCGCGCATCGAGGCGGTGAACCCGCGGGTGAACGCCATCGTCACCCTGCTCCCGGAAGCCGCCCTGGCGGGGGCGCGGGCCGCCGATGCCGCACTCGCCCGCGGCGGGCCGCCCGGGCCGCTGCACGGGCTGCCGATCGCCGTCAAGGACGTGACGCCGACCCGCGGCATCCGCACCACCTTCGGGTCGCCGATCTACCGCGACTTCGTCCCCGCCGAGGACGCGCTCTACGTCGAGCGCCTGCGGGCCGCCGGCGCCATCGTCATCGGCAAGACGAACACGCCGGAGTTCGCCGCCGGCTCGCAGACCTTCAACCGGGTCTTCGGCGCCACCCGCAACCCCTGGGCGACGGACCGCACCTGCGGCGGGAGCAGCGGCGGCGCCGCGGTCGCCGTGGCGTGCGGCATGCTGCCGCTGGCGGACGGCACCGACGTGGGCGGCTCGCTCCGCAACCCGGCGTCCTGGTGCAACGTGGTCGGCTTCCGCACGTCCCCGGGACGGGTCCCGATGTGGCCCCGCGCCGTGCTTTTCGACCCCCTCGACGTCGCCGGCCCGATCGCGCGCGACGCCGCGGACGCGGCCCTGCTGCTGTCGGTCATGGCCGGCCCCGACCGCCGCGTGCCGCACTCGAGTGAGACGCCGGGCGCGCGGTTCCGCGAGCCGCTCGAGCGCGGCTTCGAAGGCGCGCGCGTCGCCTGGAGCCCGACGCCCGGCGGCTGTCCGGTGGAGCCGGCGGTGCTCGACGTCTGCGGCCGGGCGGCCGCCCGCTTCGCCGAGCTGGGCTGCACGGTCGAGGAAGCCGAGCCCGACCTGCGCGGCGCCGACGAGACGTTCCGGACGCTGCGGGCGTTCGCCTTCGCCCGGACCCACGAGCGGCACCTCCGCGAGCACCGGGCGGCGTTGAAGGACACCGTCGTCTGGAACACGGAGCAGGGCCTGGCCCTGAGCGCGATGGACGTGACGCGCGCCGAGGTGCGGCAGGCGGCCCTGTTCGACCGCGTGGTGGACTTCTTCGGCCGCTTCGACTACCTCGTCTGTCCCACCACGCAGGTCGCGCCGTTCTCCGTGGACACCGACTGGGTGCGCGAGATCGACGGCGTCCGGCTCGAGACGTACATCGACTGGATGGCGTCCTGCTACCTGATCACGGTGACCGGCTGCCCGGCCATCTCCGTGCCGGCCGGCTTCACCCCCGACGGGCTCCCGGTGGGCATCCAGATCGTCGCCCCGCCGAAGTGCGACTTCGAGGCCCTCCAGCTCGCCCACGCCTACGAGGGCCTGACCGGCCTCGCGGATCGCCGCCCGCCGCTGTGAGCCGGCGGGACGCCGCGCGGAACGGCCGCCCTTGCCAGTCTTCCGTATCGGCTGATTCGGCAACGAACTTCTGCACGGACCGAGAGCGGCGAACGACGACTGGAGACCTCTGCACGCCGGTCGCCTTCAGTCCGCCAGGTCGAACAGCCGGCTGAACTTGAGGATCAGGCTCCGGCCGCCGCCGGCGGGTATCGCGTCGTGCAGGCCGCGCGTGTCGTTGTAGACGATGAAGAGCCCGGTGTTGGCCTGCCCGAGCAGCCCCACGCGCAGGTTGGCCGACCAGAGGTCCGCCGCGTCGTTGTACTGCACGAGGGCCATGAAGAAGCGCCGCGGCGAGAAGTTGACGGCGACCCGCGCGCTGGTGAGGTTCGCGATGAACTGGCCGCCCGGCAGGTCCACGTCGTTCCGGCTCCACTGCAGCGAGGCGTTGAAGCGGTCGCCCGAGCGCACGCTGAGCGTCGGCCCGACAGTGGCGCGGCGGCCTCCGAAGAACCCCCCGGCGCGGACGCGCACGCCGAGGCTGACCGGCGCGCCGCGGTTCGACTCGTAGGCCAGTTGCGCCTCGTGGTGGTCGTAGACGCCGACCGGCACGATCACGCCCTTCGAGATCTCGAAGGCCTCGGTCACGCCTTCGCCCGTGACGTTCCAGGCGGTCTTGACGAGCGAGCTGTCGGCAAACTCCAGGTCGTTGTCGATGTGCAGGAACGAGCTCTCCTGGAAGCCGCTGAAGTTCCAGAAGCGGTTGAAGGTGGCGTGCGGCCGCACCTGGTGCAGCCAGGAGATGCCGCTCGGCCGGGCGATGAACGAGAAACCGGAATCGATGTTGCGGAACCCCTGCCGGCGCAGGAAGCCGACCTCCGGGTTGAAGTTGTCGGCCACCTCCACGTAGCCCAGGGTGAAGCGCCAGCGCTCGGAGTTGTGGTCCCAGGCCAGGTTGTAGGCGTGGTCGCGCCCCTCGAGGCCGGGTGTGTCGGTCTCGGCGGCGAACCCGGCAATCTGGCTGTTCTGCCCCAGTCCGACCCGTCCGTCCACGCCGTAGGTGCGGTTGAAGTCGCGGCTGCCGGCCAGCGCGCCGGTCGCCTGCCGGTTCACGAAGATCGCACCGATCTGCGAGCTGTTCGGCAGGTCGTGGTACGCCCGCGCGACCGTGAAGTTGTTCGCGGGCGATACGCCCGGCACCTCCTCCGTCTGCATGTTGAGCAGGCCGACCGACACGGCATCGGACACCTTGCCGGAGAGCCGGGCGCCCGCGAGGATCGGGATCTCGCGCCCGTCCGGACCGATGCCTATGCGGCGGCTGAAGAACAGCTCCGTCTGGGCCGGGTTGGCGCCGGCCACCTGCCGCACGCTGCTCACCGAGAAGACGCCGGCGTTCTCGAGAAAGAAAGGCCGCTTCTCCGGAAAGAACAGGTTGAAGCGGTCGAGGTTGATCTGCTGCTCGTCCACCTCGACCTGCGCGAAGTCGGTGTTGTAGGTCAGGTCCAGCGTCAGGGCGGGCGTCGCGTTGTACTTCAGATCGACCCCGGCGTCGCCCAGGGCGGTGGTGCGCCGCCGCTCGTCGCCGCGCGTCAGGTCGCCGATGACGTAGGGGACGAGCTTGAGGCCGCGCCCTGCCGGCGGCGGCCGGAGCCCCGACACCTGGCCCGCCATCGACAGCCGCAGCAGGTTGTACTGGCGGGGCAGCGGCGCCCAGTAGACGATCTCGTTGCGGCGGCGAATGTTGCGCTGGACGTTCATGCCCCAGGCCTGCACGGCGCGGCCGGGATAGCTGAGGGTGCGGAACGGAATGGCGAACTCGGCGCTCCAGCCGGCGTCCGAGAGCGACGTGCGCACCTCCCACGCGCCGTCCCAGTTCCCGTTGAACCCGGCGCCGGAGCCGCTCGAGGTGGTGGTGCTGCGCCCCAGCCGACCTTCCCCCGCGTTCACCACCTGCCCGTCGTACTCCTGTCCCGCCGGACTGGTGCCGAAGACGAAGCCGCTCTGGCGGTCGAGGAAGGTGTCGAGGATGAACTGCACGCTGTCGCCGTCGTCGAGCGACGCGTCCCGCCGGCTGTCCGCAATGGCGATGGAGCCCGGGTCGCGGTCGTAGCAGACGATGCCGACGTAGAGCGTGCTCTCCGTGAAGACGACGCGGACCTCGGTGCGCTCGGACGCCGGCGCCCCTTCATCGGGCTGTGTCTGCCGGAAGCCCGTGGCGGGCGGGGCCTGCTCCCAGACAGGATCGCCCAGCACGACCCCGTCCAGCCGCGGCGGGTCCTGGCTGGCGACGGCCGCGAGGGAACGCGCCTCCGCGGGTGCGGCTGCCGCTCCGACTCCGGGCTGAGCCGCGGCGGGCGCACACGCCAGCAGCATACCGAGGACGATGCTGACCTCCCGCATGTCCAGGCCGGATCCGTCCCGGTCAGGCCCGCACGAACGTGCCGTCGGGGGCGAACACCATGATCGGCCGCGCGCCGCGGTGCAGCACCAGGATGTTGCCGTCGGCCCGGGTCGCGGCGGCCGGCACCGGCAGACCCAGGGCGACCGGCGCGAGGACGAGCAACCGGACGAAACGCAATGGATGGCGCACGCGACACCTCCCTGTCAGGAGTCCGCGCCGTAGAACGGCGCGGACTCCTGGAGGATGGGTTGGGCGGCAATCGGAGCCGCAGGCGACGATTTCCGGGCTGCTGCACGCGAGTCAGGAACCGAGCGGACCCTCCGGGCCGTCCGCAAACCGTGCCGCACGAGGTCCGTGAACCGCCCGCCGCGGTTGCGGTGCTGGCGCCCTCGTCGCTGGCTGATGTGCGCGAACCACCGTACGCGGCAAGATGGCGGCGTCAAGGGCGTCGTCGAGGGCGTCGTCACTTCTCTTCGCGTCAGAACCGGTTACTCTGCCCGCCGTGATCAATTCCTGACGCTACGACGCCATTTCACCTCCCTTGTTCCCGCCGAGTACGCAGTGCATCGTGCGGAACCAAGAACGCTCCATCGAAGCTCTTGTCCCAGATTCGCGGCGCGAGGTCTGCGAAGGTCGTGAGCGAGGTCAGCAGGATCGGTCGGAAGCGGATGACGCCCGCCTCCCGCACCGCGAGGTGGAGACCGAGCGAGTCGAACCGGTGCCAGTCCGCCGGACCTCCGCCTGCGCCACGGGCCATTCGGCTGACCTCGGTGTGCTCACTTCGGGCGCGGTTGATGAAGTCGACGAAGATCAGACTGTCGTTGACGACGATACCAGTCAGCGCGAGGAGTCCGAACAGCGACATCATCGACAGGTTCAGGTTCAGGAGGATGTGACCCCACACCGCGCCGATGAGGCCAAATGGAACCGCGCTCATGATGATGAACGGCTGCAGGTAGGACTTGAGGGGCACGGCGAGCAGCGCAAACATCATCAGCAGGGCGAGGACGGACCCGCGCAGGAGCCCGGCGATGGCGTCCCGCTGCTCGGCCATGGCCCCCTCGAACGTGTAGGACAAGCCCGGATACCGCTCCACTATTTCCGGAAGAACGCGCGGCATCGAGGTCGCCGATGACCTCGCCCGCGGAGGTCACGGACGGATCGACCGAGGCAGTCACGTTGACCGCGCGGTTTCCGTCCACGCGCCGAATCGACGCGAATCCACGACCAGGCTACACCACTGCAACCTGGCTGATCGGTACCTCACCTCCGGCCGGAGTGCGGATGCGCATGTTCTCGAGGTCGCCGAGCGAGCGCCGCTCGTCCCGCGGATAGCGGACCACGACGCGGATGTCGTCCCGACCGCGCTGGATGTGCTGCGCCTCCTCACCGTAGAACGCCTGGCGTACCTGCCGACCGAGGTCCTGCAGCGTGAGGCCGAGGGTCTCCGCCTCCGGCCGGATGCCGAGCTTCACTTGCTCCTTGCCGGCACGGAACGAGTCGGACACCTCGTAGACCCCGGCGTACTCCCTGAGTCGCTGCTCTTCCTTCGCCTGCGGTCGAGGGCTGATGGGTCCGACGAGGATCGTCCGGGGGGCGGGGCGACGAGGCGCGTCGACCGGGATGCGGTAATGACGTGGGACGCTTGGTTCGCAGACCTGCCGCCCGGTGGCGATGCGACGGCGGACGAGCCGCCGCATCGCCGGGACGGTCACCCGAACCACCCGTCAGTCGAGAGAGACCGGGTGGATGACGAGCTGGTGGTCGTTAAGCTGCGGGATCAGCACCCGGCTGCGCTCTACGTCGATGCCGATGTCGGCGGCCGGGGTGTCCGAGATGACCTCGGAGACCGCACCCGCCGGGTCGATGCGGTAGACGGCGTTGGCGCCGATGCTCGACACCAGCAGAGAGCCGTCGGCCGCGACGACCACGCCGTCGAGTTGCCCCTGCGGCAGCTCGGCCAAGGTCGTCAGGCTCCCGTCCTCGCCGACGATCATGACGGCGTTCGAGCCGATCGGGGCCAGCACCAGCCCCTGCGGCGCTTCGACCACCCCGTTCGGGAGCATCAGCTCGTTGCCCTGCGCAATCGCGTGCGGCTGGCCGTCGGCGTCGAAGCGGTACAGGGCGGCGGTGCCGGTGGGGGTGATGCCGTCCGGACCGAACGAGATGCCGGTGTCGGTAACGTAGACGGTGCCGTCGGCACCCACCGCGAGGTCGTTGAGGAAGGTCGCGCCCGGTACCGCCCACACGTCGAGCGGGGCGCCTGTGGTGCGGTCGAACGAGCGGACGGTGTCAATGTCCGCCACGTAGAAGCGGTCGCCGTAGATGGCGCTCCCCTTCGGAGCGTGGAGGGTCACCGCTGGATCCTCTCCGTCGATCCACTTGAGGTGCGTGATCGTGCCGTCGGGCGAGATGCGCGAGATGAACCCGTTGTCGTCGACATCGCCGGGGCCGCCGTTGATGTTCGAGACGAGATAGATATCCGCCTCCGGGTCGTGGACCACCGACTCGGGGGTGGCCATGCCGGTTACCACGACCGGCTCCTGGCCGTGGATCGGAGGTACGCTGAAGAAGATGAGCAGGACGGCCGCCAGCGCGAGGGCGGCGCGGTGGAGCGCTCGGGTGCTGCAGTGGATGGTCATGTCTGTCACGGTCTCCAGGGATAGCCGGGATACGGATCGGGACCGGCGCCCTCGCAAGCGCCCGGCCGCTGGTGCACGCGACCGATCATCCCTTGAACGATCGCGGCCAGTCAATCGGCGCGCAACGCTACCCGCCGAGAGCCGAAGCCACGTGCCCGATGTTGCTCGTCAGTCGCCCATCGAGGTACTCCGACCAATCGTTCATCAGCCGCCGCCGGCGCTCGAACAGGTCCGACCGCGCGTAGGCCGCCTCGACCTTGTTCTGGACCACGTGGGCGAGCGCCGCCTCGATGACTTCCCGCGGGTGGTCGGTCCGCTCGGCCGCCAGTCCCGGAAGCTGGACCTGAAGCCGTGTGGCACGGCGGCGATCTCGTGGTACTGGAGCATCTTCGGCAACGTCGACATCGCGATCGCCCGCCCGCTCCGCATCGGGAACACGAGGCCGTCGCCGTCGCCGAGCGACCGCACCGCGTCGAGGATCTCCAGCGCCCTCTGCGGGCCGAGTACCGGTACCACGCGGTCACAAGGATTGTCGTTCCGCAGGTCCATGGCGATGCTCCATTCCAGCACCGTGCGGATGCGCTGCCGAACCTCCCTGGCCGTCGCCGCCTTGACGTGCCAGATGGGGGAGAGGATTTCCAGCACGTCGGCCGTGTCGACCTCGGAGACGGGCCGGTCGCCGACGCGGGGGAAGACATACCGTTCCATCTCGGTGAACGTAAGCACTCCCAGGACACGGCGCTTGTCGGCGAGCGGGTCGCCGCCAGACCGGGCCAGCATGCGGTTGGTGAGGGCCTGCTCGCGGGCCTTGGCGAGCGGGACGAGCGTGAC
>CAZMWA010000175.1:0-14796 GCA_964569405.1 uncultured Vicinamibacteraceae bacterium
AGCCAGGAGGCGTCCGCAAGACGACCGTCTGACCGACTCGGTTCCCGGTCTGCACGCGTTTGTAGTGCCACTCGAGCATTCTTGCCGTCGTAAACCGATGATTCTAAATAACTTGAAAATGCCGCTGTTAAACTTGGGCTAATGTGCTTTGATGCGTACGATGATCGACGTTCCGGAATCGTTGCTGCGACGCGCGAAGGCGGAGGCGGCGCTGCGGGGCCTGCGTCTCAAGGACGTCGTGCGCGACGCGCTGGAGCGCCACCTCGCGGCAAGTCCGCTCGTCGACCCGCTCGGCGCGACGCCGGTCGAGGCGCAGGAGCTCGGCGCCGGTTGCGTATTCCCGCTCGTGACCGGTACGACGGGCCTGCTCATGCGCGCGCTGGGGGGAGGCGCCGCCCAGCGGCTGCTGGATACGGAGGACGTAGGTCGTGCCGTCGGTTCTCGCTGACGTCCGGGACGCCGGTCCCCGCTGACGACCCCGGCCGGGCGTCAGTCGCCCATCGGGTTCGCGATCACCTGCTCGGCGGTGATTTCCAGCGAGCGCAGGCGCGCGTCGTGGTCGAAGATGTGGCTGACGATCATCACCTCGTCGGCGCCCGTGCGCTCGACGAACGCCGTCACCCCCGCGCGGATCTCGTCGGCCCCCCCGACCACCGAGCACGACTGGAACTGCTCGACAATCTGCCGCTCGGCTGGCGACAGCCGTTCCTCGAAGCCCGGCACGGGGGGCGGCAGCTTGCCGGGCCGGCCCTGGCGCAGGCCGAGGATCGACTGCTGCGAGGAGGTGCGCAGGAGCCGCGCGTCGGACGCCGTGTCGGCGGCGATGACGTTGAGCCCGACCATGACGTACGGCGCCGCGCAGCGCGCGGACGGCTCGAAGCGCTCGCGATAGATGGCCAGGGCCTCCGCCAGCATCGCGGGCGCGAAGTGCGACGCGAACGCGTAGGGCAGCCCGAGCATCGCCGCGAGCTGGGCGCCGAACAGGCTCGACCCCAGGATCCAGAGCGGCACGTCGACGCCTGCGCCGGGCACCGCCTGCACGCGCCGGCCGCCGCCGTCCGGCGCCGCGAAGTAGTGCTGCAGCTCGATGACGTCGCGGGGAAACGCGTCGACGTCGCCGTCCAGGTTGCGGCGCAGGGCGCGGGTGGTGAGCGGGTCGGTGCCCGGGGCGCGGCCGAGCCCCAGGTCGATGCGCCCCGGGAACAGCGTGGCCAGGGTGCCGAACTGCTCCGCGATGACCAGCGGCGCGTGGTTCGGCAGCATGATGCCGCCGGCGCCGACGCGGATGGACGAGGTCGCGGCGGCCACGTGGCCGATGACCACGGCGGTGGCGGCGCTCGCGATGCCCGGCATGTTGTGGTGCTCGGCCAGCCAGAAGCGGCGGTAGCCCCAGCGCTCGGCGTGCCGCGCCAGGTCCGCCGTGTTGCGCAGCGCCAGCGCGGCGTCGCCGCCCTCGGGGATGGGGGACAGGTCGAGCAGCGAGCACGCGGTGGCGCTGCGGGTCGGTTCCGGCAAGGCGGCAGGGTGGGGCGGCTACGGTGTCAGCGGCGGCGTGGTCGGCGGCGGCTCGCGGCGCAGCGACCCCTGCTCGTAGGCGTAGCCCAGGCGCAGCAGGGCGGCCTCGGTGAACGGCCGGCCCAGCAGCTCGAGGCCGACGGGCAGCCCGTCGGCGGTCAGCCCGGCCGGCACCGTGAGCGCGGGGAACCCGATGACGGGGCTCAGGTAGCGGTTGTTGCCCACGCCGTACGCGTCCTCCGTCTCCGCGTTCGTGAGCGCGTCGGGCGCGATCGGCGCGGGTTGGTGATCGAAGGTCGCGTAGGCGAGCGCATCGAGATCGTGATCCGCCATCGCGGTCAGGACGGCGCGCCGCAGCGCCTCGCGGGCCCGCAGGATGACCAGGTAGCCCGGGTCGGCGGTCGACTTGCCGACCACGTCGATCAGCCCGCGCGCCCGCCACGGCGTGACGACGCCCGACAGGAGAATCTCGCGCAGCGTCGCGGCCGGCGGGTCGGCCAGCGTTTCCAGATAGGCGTCCGTCGCTGCCTCGGTCTCGAAATCGTTGCCGACGTAGGTCGCGTCCACCGTCTCGAGCCCCGCGACGGCCACCGGATCGATGACCGTCGCGCCGAGCGCCGCCAGATCGGCGAAGGCCCGCTCGATGACGGCCCGCACCTGCCTGTAGTCGTCCGACTCGGGATCGGTCTTCGGATCCAGCGGCTCGCGGATGATCCCGATGCGCGCCCCGCGCAGCCCGGCGGCGTCGAGGTCCGCGGCGTACGAGTCCGGCACGCGGCCGGCCGCGTAGGCAGTGACCGGATCCTCCGGGTCGTAGCCGGCGATGGCGTCGAGCACGAGCGCCGCGTCGCGGACGGTGCGCGTCATCGGCCCCAGCGTGTCGCTGGACGGATTGGCCGGCATCATGCCGAAGCGGCTGACCAGCGGCACGGTGGGGCGCAGGCCGACGAGCGCGTGGACCGCGGCCGGGCCGCGGATGGATCCGCCCGTGTCCTCGCCGATGCCGACCAGGCCGAAGTTGGCCGCGATGCCGGCGCCCGTGCCGCCCGACGAGCCGCTGGGGTTGCGCGCCGGGTCGTAGGGGTTACGGATGACGCCGAAGGCCGACCCGACGTAGCGCGACGCGAACTCGCCCATGTTCGTCTTGGCCAGGGTGATGGCGCCCGCCGCCTCCAGGCGGGTGACGATGGTGGCGTCGCGCCCGGACACGAAGCCGTCGAACAGGGCCGAGCCGTACGTGGTCGGCAGGTCGCGCGTCTCGACCTGATCCTTCAGCAGGACCGGCACGCAGTGCAGCGGACCGGCGGGGCCCGACTCGGCGAAGGCCGCATCCAGCGCGTCGGCCGCCTCCAGCGCGCCCGGATTGACGTGCTGGACGGCGTTCAGCGCCGGTCCGGCCTGGTCGTACGCCGCGATCCGGTCGACGTAGCCCTGCACCAGCCCGCGGCAGGTCAGCCGCCCCGCCGCCAGCGCCGCGTGCACGTCGTCGATGGTTGCCTCGAGCAGCTCGAAGGGCTGCGCCCCGGTGCCGCGCGGCGCCAGCAGGCAGGCGACGAGCACAGCCGCGGCCACCGGCCGCCGCGCCGCCGCCAGGGCGGCCCCGCTCGCTTTCGGGCGTGCGGCCGTCACGAGGTCCCTACTGGAGGGCTGCCGCCCGTTCCAGCGCGCGCTCGCCGCCCAGGATGTTGGGCATGCTGTAGTTCCCCTCGTGGCACGCGTACTCGTAGAGGAACGGCAGCTCGTCCGCCGGGAACGCGGTGAACGGGAACTCGCCCGAGAAGGGCGCCGTCCAGTGGGTCGGGTCCTCGATGGTGAACTCGTAGTTCAGCGTCGTGGCGTCGACCCGCGTGAACCGCTCGGTCACCGTGATCGTGTCGTCCGTCCGGCCGTTCGCCATGCGGAGCAGAATCGGGTCGCCCCCGGCCGCGCCGGCGTGCGCCGAGGTGCGCCGCAGGTTGGTCGTCTCCACGACGAGCGTGTCGCCTTCCCAGCGGCCGCGCGAGTCGCCGTGCCACTGGCGGATGCCGCTCGGCACGTGATCGCGGCCGTCGAGCGGGATGATGCGCACGTCGTGGATCATCTCCACGTAGATGGCGACGTACCCCGGCGCCTGCGCGACGATGAAGTTGTTGTTGTAGGCGCTCGGCAGCATCGGCGGGCCCGCCGACCAGACGATGCAGCGGTCGTTCAGCTCCAGGTCCTCCCACGATTCGTAGGGACCCTCGGCGGGGTGCGCCTCGTCGTGCGCCATCTTGAGCCTGGTGGCCTCCGGCGTGCGCGCCGGCAGCCGGCCGTTCGGCGGGTCGACGATCAGCGACGTGCGGCTGGTCGGCCGCGTGCCTCCGTCGAGCCAGAAGTTGTTGTAGGCGCCCACGTTGCCGCCGGCCACCGTCGGCCGCCGCGCCGCCAGCAGCAGCTCGCGGTTGCGGTCGACCCGCGCCTGCTCCTGCGCCTGGATCTCCTCCTCGGTGAGGAATTCCTTGTCGCCCAGCGCCTCCGGGCGCTCGAGGGGCGTGATGGTCTTGTTCGTATAGGTTCCCTGCAGATCCGGGTCGCCCCAGGGAGTCCGCGGGGCGTCCTGGGCAGCGGCAAGGGCCGGCAGCGCTACCGCCAGCGCGACGGCGCCCGACAGGGCAATCAGACATGAGCGAGTCATCGGATACCTCCCGTTCCAGCCGCGGGTCGCGTGCGGCGTCTTCCTTCCGTCAAACACATCGATTATACGCCCTGCGCCGCGCGCGACGACGCCGAAAACCGGGCTTCTCGCATGCTACGATGCAGGCAGGGGGTCGGCGGCGGCAGCCGTGGAGCCATACCGCGTGAGCACCGACACGAAGTGGATCATCGGTACCATCGTTCCGGCCATCCTGGTGGTGGCCGGCCTGCTGTCCGCGCAAATCTCCGGCGTCGATTCCAGCCTGAACGCCCGGATCGACGACATGAACGGCCGAATCGACGACTTGAACGGCCGCCTGGAGCGCCTCGAAACGGACGTGCGCAGCATGGACGACCGCCTGCGCGCCGTCGAGATCGCCTTGGGCGAGGTCGACCAGCGCCTCGAAACCCTCGAGCGCGCCCTCTTGCCCGGGCCCACGTCGGGCTGAGAGCCCGCTGATGTTCGATACGCACTCGATTGCTCGCACGCTGAGCGAGGCGAACCTGACGCCGGCGCAGGTGGACACGAGCACCGAAGCTGTCCGCCAGGCCGCTGACCATGGCGACCACGTTGCGTCGGAGCAGTTCAAGGCCGGGGTCGCCGAGCTGCGTACGGAGATCGCCGGCCTCCGCGCCGACCTGACCTGGAGGATGCTTGCCGTCGCCGGTCTGGTCATTGCGGCGCTACGGCTGTTCTGACGACCACGGCCACGGGGTCAGCGCGCCGCGCCGGCGGCGACCACCGCGTCGCGCGTGGCCGCGTTGCCGGCCGTGAGGCCGCCGTTCGCGCCGCCGAAGTTGAAGATCCGGTAGCCCTGCGCCATTCGCCGGGCGGCGTTGTCCGGGTTGACGGTGCCGCCGCAGGCGAGGTCGCGCGCGCGGCACACGGCCAGGATCTGCTCGAAGGCCGCCTCCACGTCGGGGTGCTCGGCGCTCTCGACGCCGTAGGCGGCGCTGAGGTCGCCGCCCGCGCCCAGGTAGAAGCCGCCCACGCCCGGCACCCGGGCTATCGCGTCGGCGTTCTCCACCCCGACCTGCGTTTCGATCATCGGCCAGAACAGCAGGTCGCCGGCCGGGTTGAGCGGCCACAGGTCGGCGCGCAGGCGGCACTCGGCGCGGGTGACGCCCCAGAAGCCGCAGACGACCGTCCCGCGGATGCCGGGCGGGTGCGGAATGGCGGACGTGCGGAGCTGGCGGGGGCGGATCGTCTCGACGATGTTCTCGGCCTGCTCCACGGTCTCGATGTTGTTGATCAGGATGCCCATCAGGCCGATATCGAGGGCGTGCTTGACCATCCACTCGGTCTGCTCGCGCCCGTAGGGCGGGAAGCGGGCAAAGACTGCGGGATGGGCCTGCAGGTTGCCGCGCGCCGCGATGCCGGCCTTGTCGGCGGCCGTCAGGAACGCCACGAACTGCTCCAGGGCGTCGAAGCGGAGCGGATTGTGCTCCATGTCGACGTACACGTAGTCGATGTCCGGCACCTGAGCCAGCGAGCGCGCGTTCTGGAGGGACAGGTCGGAGGTGCTGACGCCGAACACGTGGCGGCCCTCCGACAGCTTCTCGACCACCGGGTTCAGGTGCAGGTACGGCTCCTGCGCCGCCGGCGCCGCCACGAGCGCGGCGGCGAGGAAGCCGGCCGCCACGAGCGGCAGGAGCGTTCGATGAGCAATTCGACCCACGAGAAACCTCCAACGGACAGCGCCTACTGATTGTCGTTCGCGAAGCCGAGCTGCGCCCGGCGCTCGGCCACCATGCGCTCGTAGTCCTCGTCCTCGAGGTAGACGAGGATCACGTGGTTCTGCAGCATGTCGTCGATGCTGCGGTTCCCGGTGCCCACCCACACCGTCGGATCGGGATTCAGCCGGTTGGCCGCCGTGTTGTCGTGGATGCCGATGGTGTGCAGCACCGTGCCGGCCGGCAGCAGCGGCGCCACGTCGTCCTCGTAGACGTAGGCCACGTGCCAGTTGAAGTCGAAGCGGTCGACCGCGCTCAGCGTCTCGGTCTCCCCGCTCGGATAGATGGCCTCCATCGTCATCGCCTTGCCGCGCATGTGCATGTGCGGCTGGTAGCTGATGAGCCGGGCGGCCCTGGGCAGGGTGTAGTAGCCGTCGTGGCGCGTGACGGAGTGCGGCGGGATGTCGAGCTCGCGGTACAGGCCGCCCGGGTCGGTGCCCACGTTGATCTCCACGGCCGCGTACTTCGGCACCACCCCGCGCGGGTAGAAGACCATCCCCACGCTCGTCCGATCCGTGACCTCCTCGCCGATGGCGAAGTAGTGCATGTTGAAGCGGACCTGCGACCCGGCCTCGATCAGCCGCCCGGTGTCGTCGGCGAAGATGTCGCCGTACTTGCCGGGGGCGTACTCGCTCAGGTAGCCCATGTCCGTCTGCTCGTCCTGCACGAGCGACGTGACGGCGTGGTGCACGACGCGGCGGCCGGCCGGCGAGGGCTTGGTCTCGATGGCCTTGATGTAGCGGTCCTCGGTGAGGCCGCTCTCCACGGTGAAGTTGGGCCACCAGTCGGTGCCCTCCGCGTACATCGTGTGCTCGGGCGACGTCACGATCCAGTCGGGCGTGCCGATCTCCCACGACTCCTCGTCGGGCCACTCGACCGGGGACGGCAGGTCGGCCGGGTCGCCACGCGGGGCACCGCCGTCCACCCAGCGGAGGATGGTGTCGATCTGCGCGTCTGTCAGCGACAGGTCGTTCTTGTAGCGCTGGATGCCGACCGTCGGGTCGAGGTGCCACGGCGGCATCTCGCGCAGCGCCACCCGGTTCCTGATCGACCGCGCCCACGGCCGCGACTGCTCGTAGGTCAGGAGCGACATCGGGGCCATGCTCTCCGGCCGGTGGCACACCTGGCACTTCGCCTGGAAGATCGGGGCCACGTCGCGCGCGAACGTCGGCGTCTCCGCCGCCCGCGCGTCGGCGCCGGCAAGGAGCGCCGCGCAACCCGCGAGCGCAACCACCATGAGCGGAACGACTGTCGGTCGCCCCCGGTCTCCGCCTCCAGTCCTGACCATTTCGTCCTCCTCCGGGGATCCTTCCGTCGCGGCTCGCCGCCGCGAGCGATACCGTCAGGGAGCGTGGACGGTGACCGCCAGCTCCGCCGTGGTCCAGCAGCAGTGGTACGTGCCGGCGCCCCCGTCTCCCGAGCCGTCGTCGGCGACCACCTGCAGGATGTAGTCTCCCGGTGCATCGAAGCTCGCGGCCGTCGTCGCCCGGCCCTCGGCGACGCCGCTGGCGGGCGGGGTGAACGCGACCGCGCCCGGCCCGCGGTACTTGCGCCAGTACACCGCCAGGCCGCGCAGCTCCGGCGCCTTCAGGGGCGGTCCGGGGCCGCGCTGCACCCGCCGCGGGCGGCGCTCGCGGATGCGCGGCAGGCCGTCGTCGGCGACCTCTACCCCCAGGTGCAGGGGCGTTCCCACCGTGGCCGTCCGGTCGGCGAGGGGCGCGATGGTGGGCGGCGTGTTGCCCGAGTCCCGGTTGCGCGCCACCTCCACCTGGTACTCGGGGCGCAGCGACCCGGGCACCTGGTTGGTCTCGCCGCGCAGCGCCAGCGTCCAGACCAGGGTCCGGGCGCCGAAGTCGGCCGGCACGATCACGCGGAAGACGTTCTTGGCCCGGCGCGGCACGAAGTGGGTGGGCTGGCCCCGGTCCCGCGGCCCGGGCGAGAAGAAGTTCCGCGGGCCGACGGGCGCCTCGACATGCTCCGCCCAGTTGCGGTTCATGTAGCCGAAGTAGAGGCTGAACGTGCCGTCGGGATTGGGCGTCCAGCCTTCGAACACCGGGTGCACGCTGCGGCCGGACTGGAAGCGCTCGGCCATGAACAGCGGCCGGTCGAGCGTGCCCCGCTCCTGTGCCGGCAAGGTCGGGACGCCGCCGGCCGCCAGAACGAGCCCCGCCAGCAGGCCCGACGCAACGCGCACCGTCTGCTTCACGCTCGGCTCCCGGGGCCCGTCGGCCCCTTGACAACACGCGCCTTCGGGCGGAGCATACCAGAATACTCCGGGGGGGTAGACCGTGCTGACAGCAACGAGGCTCCGCTGCGTGCGACCGGTCGTCGGAATGTGTTTGCTGGCCCTTGGCGCGGCCGCCGCGCCCGCGCCGGCCGCCGCCGCACAGGCCGCTGACGGCGTCCCGACGTTCGCCGGCGACGTGGCCGCCATCTTCCAGGCGAAATGCCAGGCCTGTCACCGGCCCGGCATGATGGCGCCCATGTCGCTGCTCACCTATCAGGATGCCCGGCCCTGGGCGCGCGCGATCAGGCAGCGCGTGATGCTGCGGGAGATGCCGCCCTGGCATCTCGACAAGACCGTGGGGATCACGCGCTACAAGGACGACCGCTCGCTGACCGACGAGCAGATCGACACCATCGTCCGCTGGGTGGACGGCGGGGCGCCGCTCGGCAATCCGGCCGACCTGCCGCCGCCGCTGGAGTTCAACGACGACGAGTGGACCATCGGCGTGCCCGACCTGATCGTCACTTCGCCCGAGGCCGTGATGTACCCCGAGGGCTCGGACTGGTGGCCCAGCTACGTGGTCGACCCCGGCCTGACCGAGACGCGCTACGCACGGGCGGTGGAGACGCGGCCCTCGCGGGAGGGACGCGAGTTCGTGCACCACGCCATCGCGAGCCTCATCGACCCCGACGCACGGGACACGCCCGCGCGGCTGGGCCAGGGCGAGCCCGTCATCGATCCCCTCGAGGGCGCCTACCTGAGCGAGTACGCGCCGGGCAAGTACGGCGACATCTTTCCGGAGAACACGGGGCGTGCGCTGAAGGCCGGGGTCAGGATCCGCTTCAGCATGCACTACTTCGCCACCGGCCGCGAGATGCGCGACCGGACCAGCGTCGGCTTCGTGCTGTACCCGAAGGACGTCGAGCCGGAGTCGTACATCACCGACCTGTTCATCCACGAGAACGACACCATCGACATCCCGCCGGGGGAGATGACGCGCACCGACACGTACTACAGCCTGCCGGCAGCGGCGCGCATCATCAGCTACCAGCCGCACCTGCACCTGCGCGGCAAGGCGCAGTGCATGGAGGCCATCTACCGCGACGGGCGGGTCGAGATGCTGAGCTGCGTCGACCGCTTCGACTTCAACTGGCACGTCGCCTACCACTACGAGGACGACGTGATGCCGCTGCTGCCGGCGGGGACGATGCTGCACCTCATCTCCATCCACGACAACACGGTCACCAACCGCCGCAATCCCGACCCGACCGTCTGGGTGGGGTGGGGGCAGCGCAGCATCGACGACATGGCGGCCGCGCACATCGGCGTGCAGTACCTCGAGGAAGCGGACTACGAGCGGATGGTGGCCGAGCGCCGCGCGCGGCCCCGGCCGCGGCTGACCGCGGGCGGGGAGTAGCCGCCGGCGGGCCGGAGGCCTGATGCTGATGATACGCCCGACGAAGCGCCCGCTGCGGTGCCGGAGGCTGGCCGCCGCCACCGGCCTGGGCGGCGCGCTGCTCCTGCTAGCCGGGTCGTCGGTCGCCGGGCAGCCGCCGCAGGCCGGCCAGTCGGGCATCTACGAGCAGATGCGGCGCCTGCTCAACGTCCGCCACAACTCCGGCCAGAACGTGCACCCGGTATTCGAGGGCTGGGAGCGGAATCCGGACGGCACCGCCAGCCTCTACTGGGGCTACATGAACCGGAACTGGGCGGAGGCGCTCGACATCCCCGTCGGTCCGGACAACCACTTCTCGCCCGGCCCCGCGGATCGGGGGCAGCCGACGCACTTCCTGCCGCGGCGGGTGAAGCAGCTCTTCCGCATCGTGGTGCCCGGCGACTTCGAGGGCGAGTACGTCTGGACGCTCTCGATTCGCGGCCGGCCCGCGAGCGTGCCGGGCTCGCTCAAGCCGGCCCAGATGATCGACGTCCGCAAGAGCAGCAGCAACGAGAACACCGCGCCGCAATTGACGACGGGGCCCGCGCTGACGCTGGCGTTCCCGGCGTCCGCCGCGCTGGCGGTCGGCGTTGCCGATGACGGCCTGCCCGCGCCGCGGCCCGGGGCCGCGTCAGGTCTCGGCGTCCGCTGGTCGAAGTACCGCGGTCCGGGCGAGGTGACCTTCGAGCCGCCGGAGTCGCCCGTCGAGGACGGCCGGGCGGTCACGACCGCGACTGTCAGCGAGCCCGGCCGGTACACGCTCGCCGCCCTGGCCGACGACGGGTCGTACTACGGGACGGCGCAGGGGCAGGGCGTGCCCGGGTTCGCCTGCTGCTGGACGTTCGGCTTCATCGAGGTCAGCTACGAATGACCGCCGAGCCGCAGCCGCGCGACCGATTCGGGGCGGGCGTCGCGCTGATCCTGCTGGCGGCAAGCCTGTTGCCGGCGTCCGCGGCGGGGCAGGCGCCCGCCGGCGCGCCGCCCGACCCCGGCGCCACGCTTCTGCGCGAGAGCGACTTCGTCGCGATCTGGGACGTCACGCGGATGCCGGGTGCCGCGGGGGCAGCCGCCCCGCGCACGCTCGCGGCGGACGAGGTGTCCGTGACCCTCGCGGCGGGCACGGTGCGGATTACGCGGCCCGACGGCGCCTGGACGGTCGAGCACGAGCCGTTCGGGTTCGTCCGCTTCGAGCCCGCCGGCACCGTCCGCGCGGTGGAGGCGGCGGGGGAGGCCAGCCGGGTGGTCGTCTTCCAGTTGAAGGCGGCGCCGCTGCCCGACTGGCCGCGGGTAGCCGACGTGCCCGGCCAGTTTCCGCGGGCCGGCGCGACGCTGCTGCTCGAGACGGACCGCATCCGCGTCTGGGATCAGACCTGGACGCCGGACGTGCGGATCGCCCTGCACATGCACTACGTGCCGGCGGCCGCCGTGTTCCTCGAGGGCGGCCGGCTGCAGACGTTCGAGGCGGACGGCCGCGCGAACCCGCCCTTCGGCCGCAGCCGCGGCGACGTGCTGGCCCTTGCCGCCCCGCTCGCAGCCCCGCACGAGGAGGAGCAGGTCGAGGGACGTCCGCGCGCCGTCTGGATCGAGCTCAAGCAGGAGTGATCTATCTGGAGGACAGCATGAAGACGCGGTTGACGATCGCCGTCCTGATGGCGGGGCTGGCGGCTGCCTGGGGTCAGGCCCAGGAGGACGCGGGCCGGATCGAGCGGCACGATCCGGCCGTGGACGCCATTCTCGGTCCCGACGCGCGCCTCGAGCTGCTCGCGGGGCATCTCGGCATGACCGAGGGGCCGCTGTGGATCGACGATGCCGCGGGCGGGCATCTGCTGTTCAGCGACATCCCGGCCAACGCCATCTACAAGTGGACGCCCGACGGCGAGCTCTCCGTCTACATGGAGGAGGCCGGCTATACGGGCGACGACATCCTGAACGCCGGCGCGCAGTCGACCAGCGGACGCCGCCACATCATCCTCATCGGCCCCAACGGGCTGACGCTCGATCCGCAGGGCCGCCTGCTGATCGCGGCCATGGCCGACCGGGCGGTGGTGCGCATCGAGGCGGACGGCTCGCGGGCGGTGCTGGCCGACCGCTTCGACGGCAAGCGGCTGAACGGGCCGAACGATCTCGTGGCGCGCGCGAGCGGCGCCATCTTCTTCACCGACATGACGGCCGGCATGCGCTACCGGGGCGACAGCCCCTCGCGCGAGCTGTTCCATACGGGCGTCTACCGCATCAAGGACGGCGATCTCACGCTGGTGGAGGCGGACCCCGGCGGCGGCAGCCCGAACGGCATCGCCCTCTCGCCCGACGAGCGCACGCTCTACGTCGGCAGCGGCGGGAAGATCCTGGCCTACGACCTCGACGCCGACGACAACGCCTCCGGCGGCCGGGTTCTCATCGAGACCAGCTCCGACGGCATGAAGGTGGACGAGCAGGGCAACCTCTACACCACGTCGCACGGCGGCGTCTGGATCATCTCGCCGGAGGGGACGCACCTGGGCACCATCCACCTCCCGGACATCCTGGGGGTGCGCACGACCAACGTCGGTTTCGGGGATGCGGACCGGCGGAGCCTCTACATCACCGCCCGGACGCACCTGTACCGCATACGCGTCGAGATTCCCGGCGCCCGCCCCGGAGGGGCGTGACCATGGCCGACCCCAGCGCCTCGCCGACCGACCGCCGCCAGTTCCTGCGCATGCTCGCCGCGAGCCCGGCCCTGCCGTACGTGGCGCTCTCGCCGACGATTCTCCAGGCGCTCGGCCAGGAGCCGTTCCGGGAAGGCGGCCCCGCGGCCAGCCTGATCGAGTCGCCGCAGGAGGCGCTGACGGTCTTCGACTTCGAGGCCGTCGCGAAGCAGAAGCTGCACTACGGGCACGTGGCGTTCCTCGGGGGGACCGAGGACGAGGCGACCTACCGCGCGAACCGGGAGGGGTTCGCGCAGTATCAGCTCCGGGTCCGGCGCCTGGTCGACATCAGCCGCATCGACATGTCGGTGTCGCTGTTCGGCAGCAGCGCGCACGCGCCGATCATCCTCTGCCCGTGCGGCGCGCTCAGCGCCTTCCATCCGGACGGCGAGGTCGAGGTGGCCCGCGCGGTGAACACGCGCGGGCACATCATGACGCTGTCGAACGCGGCCAGCCAGCCGATCGAGGACGTCGCGGCGGCCCGCGGCGGCCCCGTCTGGTTCCAGCTCTACCGCGACCCCGACTGGAGCAAAACGCTCGCGATGATCAAGCGCGCCGAGGCGGCCGGCTCGCCCGTGCTGGCCTGGACGATCGACAACCAGGGCGGCGGCAAGCGCATCGTGCATGCCCGCGCACGGCGCCGCGACCGGGCGTTCTGCGGCCGGTGCCACACGCTGAACCCGGACGACCAGGGTCTCGAGCTGCCCGGCTTCCTGGGGTCGGTGATCAACCCCGACGGCAAGCCGATGACGACGACGCCGCCGCTCGGGCCGCCGCAACTGGACGGGCGAATCGCGACGTGGGACTACGTCAAGCGGCTCAAGGACGCCACGTCCATGAAGGTGGTGCTCAAGGGCATCGTGACGCGCGAGGACGCCGAGCTCGCGCTGGAGTACGGCGCCGACGGCATCTGGGTCTCGAACCACGGCGGCCGCATGGAGAACAGCCTGCTGTCGTCGGTCGAGTCGGTGCCCGGGGTGGCGGCGGGCGTGGCCGGGCGCGTCCCCATCATCGTCGACGGCGGCTTCCGCCGCGGCACCGACATCTTCAAGGCGCTGGCGCTCGGCGCGACGGCCGTGGGCGTGGGGCGCCCCTACATCTTCGGCCTGGCCGCGTTCGGGCAGCCCGGCGTCGAGACGGCGCTCGACATCCTGGACAGCGAGCTGCGCATGGTGATGCGCCAGGCCGGCACCCCCAGCCTCGCGCGGATCACGCCGTCCCACGTGCGCGACCGGCGGGCGCCGGCCTGATAACCTCGGCGGGAGGCTCATGGAACGCCTGGATGAACGACGGACGCGGCGCCGCGGGTTGCTGCTGCCGGGGCTGGCGGGCATCGGCCTGCTGCTAGTCGCCGGCCCGGCCGCCGCGCAGGCATCAGGAGCCGTCGGCCCGGAAGAGGCCGCGACGTACCGCGCGGTCCTCGACCGCTACTGCGTCACCTGCCACAACGGCCGCCTGCGGACCGCCGGCCTCGATCTCGACGGGGCGGACGTGTCGGACGTGAGCGCGCACGGCGAGCTGTGGGAGAAGGTCGTGCTCAAGCTGCGCGGGCGCGACATGCCGCCGCAGCCCCGCCCCCGGCCCGCCGGCGCCGTGTACGACGGCTTCGCCACGTGGCTCGAGACGGCCCTCGACGAGGCAGCGGCGGCCGACCCGCGTGCGGGCCGGCCGGCGCTGCACCGGCTGAACCGCACCGAGTACGCCAACGCCATCCGCGACCTGCTGGCGCTGGACGTCGACGTCACGACGCTGTTGCCGCCGGACGACTCGACGCACGGCTTCGACAACATCGCCGACGCGCTCGGCGTCTCGCCGCTGCTGCTGGAGAGCTACGTGGTCGCGGCGCGCAAGATCAGCCGGCTGGCGGTCGCGAATCCCGCCATTCCGCCGAGCGCCGAGACCTACGTCGGCGCACACGACGAGACGCAGGACACCCACCGCGACGGCATGCCGTTCGGCACGCGGGGCGGACTGCGCGTCGAGCACCACTTTCCGGTCGACGGCGAGTACGAGATCCGGGTGCGCCTCGAGCGCAGCCAGCGCGACGACGTGCGCGGCCTCCACGAGCCCCACGACCTCGAGCTCGCGGTTGACGGCCGGCGCGTCCGGCTGTTCGCCCTCGACGGCGGGCCGCACATGTACCGGCAGCTCGTCTACGACGGCGAGACGCCCGCGCTGACGGCCGACGACCACCTCGTCCTGCGCATCCCGGTGCGGGCCGGCCCGCATGCCGTCACGGCGACGTTTCCGGTCAAGAGCTTCGGCGTGTCCGAGAGCCTCTCGAAACCGCTGCTGAGAAGCTACCCCAGCCCGAACCTGGTGGCCGGGCTGCCGGCCGTCAGCCGCATCATCGTCACCGGCCCCCTGGCCGCCGCCGGGCGCGGCGACACGCCGGCCCGCCGCCGCATCTTCACCTGCCGGCCCGCCGGCGCCGGCGGCGAGGCGGCCTGCGCGGAGACGATCGTCGCGGCCCTCGCGCGGCGCGCCTACCGCGGCCTGGCGACGCCGGCCGACGTGCGGGAGCTGCTCGACTTCTACGCGGC
>CAZMWA010000176.1:0-6827 GCA_964569405.1 uncultured Vicinamibacteraceae bacterium
GGGGCGGGGGCGGGGGGGCGCCCAGCAGATTCTCGAGCACCCACTTGCCGCGCAGCACCGGCGACGTGCGATTGGGATAGGACGTGACGGTGAGCAGGCCGCCGTGCCCCAGCAATCCGCCCCGCCGGCCGTCGAGCGTCACCTTGCGGAACCGGCTGCCGTAGACGCCCGGGATGCCGTAGTGCGCGGCCAGCCGTTCGTCGACGAACGTATAGTCGGCGTCGATCAGGTCGACCAGGCTGTGGTCCTCGCGCATGATGCTCGCGACGAACAGCTCGGTCTCGCGCCGGAACGCCGCCCGCAGGTTCTCGTCGAACGTCGGGAACAGGTTCGGGTCGGGATTGATGGTCGGAATGTTGCGCAGGAGCAGCCACTGGCCGGCAAAGTTGTCGACGAGCGCGGCCGACCGCGGATCGCGCAGCATGCGGCGCACCTGACGCTCGAGCAGCGCCGGGTCGGCGAGATCGCCCCGCACGGCGGCAGCCAGCAGCTCATCGTCCGGGATGCTGCTCCACAGGAAGAACGACAGCCGCGACGCGAGCGCGAGATCGCTCACCGCATGCGCGGCGCCCGGCGCGGCGCCCGCGGGGTCGCGCTCGATCCGGAACAGGAACTCCGGATCGCTGAGCAGGCGCTGCAGCGCGAACTGCATGCCGGCCTCGAACCCGTCCGTCTGCTGCCGCCGCTCGTAGAACGCGAACAGCAGGTCGACGTCGCCCGCGGTCACGGGACGCCGGTAGGCGCGCCGCGCCAGACGCGACAGGATCGTGCGGGCGCACGCGGACGGCTCGTCGCCGGCTGCCGGATGACAGGTGAAGATCGCCCGGCGGCTGGCGGTGTCGCCCGGCCCCTCCACGGCATGCGGCCCGCCGATCTCGACGCTGCCCACGGCGGCGTTGCCCTGCCAGCGCTCGTTGATGGCGAGCGGAAAGCCCGTCTGGCGCGGCTGCAGCGCGCCTTCCGGCTCCCACAACCTGTGCTGGAACGAGACGCCCACCACACGCTCGCCCGCCGCCGCGCGGAAGGTGACCGCTAGGTCCGCGTCCGCCCCCAGCACGTAGGCCTCCCAGTCGGGATGCCCGAACAGCGGCGTGTTGCCCGCGAAGCTGGCCGGCGCCGACCTGGCGTCTGGCGGTGCGCCGCCGCCGACGGTGAACCGCTGGATCAGCCGGCCGTCGACGCGCACGTCGAGCTGCTGCGGCGTGCCCAGACCCCGGATGTAGTCGGTATAGGTGCGCTGCAGGCGCAGCCGGATCGAGTACTCGCCGTCCACCGGAAAGCGGTGGCGTATCGCGATGCCGCCCCGCGAGCCGAGCGGCAGATCCTCGCTGAGCCGCCCGTCCTGGTACAGGAGCAGGGGTATGCGGTGCGTGTCCACGCTCGGTACCGGCGGCGCCATCCCCACCGCGAGACGACTGATCCTGCGCGCCGCCGACAGGTAGCGCTCGAGGAGCGCCGGCGAGACCGACAGCACCGCGGCCATGTTGTCGAAGCCGTGCGCGTCGGCATCGTCGGCCGGCAGGAGCGCCGAGACGTCCACGTCGACGTGCAGCAGATCCCGGACCGCGTTGCGGTACTCGGCCCGGTTCAGGCGGTGGAACGTCTCCGTGCGTCCCACGTCCGCACCGCGGGCTGCGGCGCGGTCCAGCGCCGCCTCGAGATACGCGACCGCCTCCCCGGCGGCGGCGCGCGCGGGCCGGGGCCGGCCCGGAGGCGGCATCGCACCGATGCGCAGCTTGCGGACGACCTGCTCCCAGATGCGCGCATCGTGCGCGACCGACGCCGGATCCGCGGCATCGAGCGCGAGGCCGGCCGTGCGCAGCCGCTCGTTGTGACACGTGACGCAGTAGCGATCGAGCAGCGCCCGCACCGCCGCGGCGTCCGGCGGGGGCGCCGTCTGGGCCGCCGCCGCCAGCGGGGCGCCGCACAGGGCGCCGGCAGCAACGAAGCCGAGCACGACACGCGCAGGCAAACTGATCCTCATCCCGCTTCCGACCTCACTCCAGCGATTCCCTGATGGTCCCCGATGGCCGCTCCGTTGTCAATGGTCAGCGCCTGCGAAACCGTTGTCAGCGCAGCCGGGACACGGTACCATGAGCGGTCATGGAGGCAGAAGCGCGTCGGCCCCTCGCCGGGGCCGGGTTCGTCGCCACAGCCGTCGCGTTCGCCCTGACGCTCGTTGCTGGCTCGGCCAGCGCCCAGGGCCCGCGCGCGAGCCTCGCCGATGCCGCCAAGCGGCAGGACTGGGCGGCCGCGGCGGCCCTGCTGCGCGCCGGCGACGACGTCGATCGCCGGCACGGCGACGGCACCACCGCCCTGCACTGGGCGGTCTACTGGGACGACGCCCCGACGGTGCGGCGGTTGCTCGCAGCGGGCGCCGCGGCCGACGCCGCGAACGATCTCGGGGCCACCCCGCTGTGGCTCGCCGCGAGCAACGGCAGCGCCGCCCTGCTCGCGACGCTGGTCGCCGCCGGCGCCGACCCCGACCAGGCGCTGCCGTCGGGCGAGACGCCGCTGATGACCGCCTCGCGCACGGGCAATCCCGCCGCCGTGCAGGCCCTGCTCGACCGCGGCGCCGACCCGCACGCGACCGAGCACACGTACGGCCAGACGGCGCTGATGTGGGCCGTTGCGCAGCAGCATGCCGAGGTGGTCCGCGTCCTGCTGGCCTCCGGCGCCCGCGTGGACGATCGCTCGCGCGCCTACCCGCAGGTCGTCAGCTCCTCCGGCAACGCGGACCCCAGCGGCGTCTTCGAGGTGCTGCAGGGCGGCTACACGCCGCTGCTGTTCGCGGCGCGGCACGGCGACGTGGCATCCGCCCGTCTGCTCGTTGCGGCCGGCGCCGCGGTGGACGAGGCGGCGGCGAGCGGCACGACGCCGCTGGTGGTGGCCGCCCACGGCAACCACCGCGAGCTCGCGGCCTTCCTGCTCGAGGCCGGCGCCGACCCGAATGCGGCGGAGGCCGGGTACTCGGCGCTGCACGCGGCGGTGCTCCGCGGCGACCCGCAACTGGCCGCGACGCTGCTGAGGTTCGGCGCCGATCCCGATGCCGTCCTGGAGCGCGGCACGCCCGCGCGCCGCGTGAGCGCCGACTGGCGGCTGCCGCACCGCATGATTGGCGCGACGCCGTTCTGGGTGGCGGCGTCGTTCCGCGAGCCGGCGATCATGCGGCTGCTGGCCGACCACGGCGCCGATCCAGCGGCAGCCCTCAACGGCGAGACCGCCGCGATGGCCGCGATACTCGGCGGCAGCACGCGGGGGCGGTTCGGCATCCCGCGCCCCGTGGCCGACGTCGCGCAGCGCCGCGCCATCGATGCGGTGGACGCCGCGCTCGACGCCGGCGTCGACGTCAACGCGCGCGGCGCGCGCGGCGAGACGGCCCTGCACCTGGCGGTGTCGCGCCGCCTCGACGAGGTCGTCGCGCTACTGGCCGAGCGAGGCGCCGATCTGGAAGCCCGCAACGAGCGCGGCGAGACGCCGCTGGACGTGGCGCTGGCCGCGGGAGACGCCGCCGGCAGCACGGCCAGGCTCCTTCGCGATCTCGGGGCCACGACGCGGGACGGCGAGCCGGTAGCAGCCCGCTAGAGGGCTTCAATCAGACGGGGCTGCGCCCCGAACCCCCGGCGTTCGCTTGCGGGGACCCCACTGCCCCGCGCCGCTACCGCCGAGGCGCGCTGGCGCCTTCCGCAGCTTACAGGCCATCGGCGCACGCGGCGGTCAGTCCGACTGCTTCCACTCCTTCGGCCAGACGAAACCGGGCGGGTCCCGGGAAGACGACGTACAGGCGATCGAGACGCAGGTCGGCCAACGCCGACCGCATCGATCGCGTGAGCCGTGGGGCGCTCGTGCGCTTGAACTCGAACCCAATCCGCTGCCCGCCAGCGAATGCCAGCAGATCGAGCTCGGCGCCCTGCTGCGTGGCCCAGTAGTAGCACCGGTCCCAGTCGACACCCAGGATCCGGACGATCTCCTGCATGGCGAATCCCTCCCAGGACGCCCCCACCCGCGGATGTCCCAGGAGCGCCGGCTCGGTGTCGAGCGCAAGCAGCGTGTGCAGCAGCCCGGTGTCGGCGACGAACATCTTCGCCGCCTTGACCTGCCGCTTCTTCAGGTTCTCGTGCCAGGGCGCGAGCCGGCGCACCACCAGCGCATCGACGAGGTGGTCGAGGTAGGTATTGACGGTCGGCCCGGACACGCCGAGCGCGCGGCCGATCTCGGCGCTGTTCCAGCGGTTGCCGTGGTAGTGGGCAACCATGAATATCTAAAATCATGCTTTAGGTATTCATGGATCCACGCGCCGCACTACGGCAGCGCCAGCGCGACGTACTCGCTCGGCAGGTCCTCCCAGCCGACGGTGACAACGATGTACTGTTTGCCGTCGACCATGTAGGTCATCGGCGCGGCGGTCGTCCCGCCCGGGAGCTGCATCTCCCAAACCACGTCGCCGGTCAGCTTGTCGTAGGCGCGGAACATCTTGCCGCCGGCCCCGCCCCAGATCGGGTTCAGCACGACCACGCCCGTCCGGCCGCCCTCGCCGAGGAAGACGAGCGACTTCGTGACCAGCGGCGAGACCCGGCCCGGCTGGCCGAGCGGCGGCAGGTCCAGATCGCGCAGGGCCGGGTGGTCGCGCGGTCCGTCGCCGTTGGCCTTCGACCACAGGATCTCGCCCCGGTTGAGATCGATGGCCACCAGCCGCCCGTACGGCGGCTTGAAGAGCGGGAGCTCCTGCGGTCCCTCGATGGGCGTGATCGAATGCAGCACCAGGTTCATGTCGGAGCGCGGGTGCTCCGACCGCGTGATGCCGATCACCGACTCGCTGTGCACGGATGGCACGTACAGGATTCCGGTCTCCGGGTCGACCGCCGCGCCGCCCCAGTCGGCGCCGCCGACGACGCCCGGCATCTGCAGCGTGCCCTTGGTGCCGCCCGGCAACTCGTCGACGAGCGACGGGGCGGTGAAGAGCGGGCCGCTCACGTACTGCTCGAAGACCTCCAGCGCCTGCTGCCTGAGCTCCGGCGTGAAGTCCATCAGGTCGTCGATGCTGGTGCCCTGCTGGTCGAAGGGCGGCGGCTTCGTGGGAAACGGTTGGGTCGCGGCGTACCATTCGCCGGGCACGTTGCCGGGGGGCACGGGACGCTCCTCGATCGGCCAGATGGGCTCGCCGGTGACCCGGTCGAAGACGTAGGTGAACGCCTGCTTGCTCACGGCGGCCAGCGCCTTGACCGGCTCGCCGCGGCCGTCCACCCGGATGTCGACGACGTTCGGCGCCGCCGGGAAGTCGTAGTCCCACAGCCCGTGATGCACCGCCTGGAAGTGCCAGACCCGCTCGCCGGTCCGCGCGTCGAGGCAGACGATGCTCTCCGCGAACAGGTTGTCGCCGGGCCGGTAGCCGCCGTAGTAGTCGTTGGTCGGCGTGGACAGCGGCAGGTAGACGTAGCCGAGCTCCTCGTCCGCGCTGGCCCACGCCCACATGTTCGTGTTGCCGCTGTACTCCCACGACGGGCGATCCTGGTCGATCGCCGTCAGCCAGGTCTCGTTGCCGAACTCCCCGTCCTGCGGGACGGTCCGGAAGGCCCAGAGCTGCTCGCCAGTCCGCACGTCGAAGCCGCGCACGTCGCCGGGCGGCGCCTGCTTGAGGGCGGGCTGCGTCGGGCTGACGACGTCCATGATCGACGAGCCGATGACGACGACGTCGTTGACGACGATCGGCGGGGATCCCCAGCGGAACGTGTCGACGTCGCGATAGTAGCCCTTGCGCAGGTCCACCTCGCCGCCCTCGCCGAAATCGGGGAACCGCTCGCCCGTGCGGGCATCGACCGCCACGAGGTACTCGCCCACCACGGCCAGCACGCGCGCCGCGTCGCTGTCCGGGTCGTCCCAGTAGGCGACGCCGCGCGTCTGGCGCGCACGCTGGAACGGCTGGCCGTCGCGGTCCGGCGGCTCGTCGAACCAGAGCAGCTCGCCCGTCGTCGCGTCGAGCGCCGCCACCGTGCCGAGGCCGGTGCTGATGTAGAGCCGCCCGTCGGCCATCAGCGGGGTGTTCTGCGCCGCCACGGAGGCGGTGATCTCGCGGTCGCCGCGGACGGCGTCGGGCAGCACCGACCGGCGCCAGACGATCTCGAGACCGCCGATCGTGTCCTCGTTGATCTGGTCGAGCGGCGAGTACTTGGTGCCGGCCACATCCGAGCCGTAGCTCCGCCATTCGACCTGCTGCGCCTGGGCCGCGGGCGCGGCGGCGACGAACGCCGCGAGCGCCAGCAGCTTCAATCCGTTCGTGAGTGTCTCGTGCATGTCACGTCTCGCCGACCACGTGTTTCCGCTCCTGTCGACCCTTGCCGCCGGAATTATAGTCGCCCGCCGACGTTCGGCGGGGCCGCGCGGCCACCCTGCACGCATGTGCTGTATACTGCGCTGTATGTCGGCTACGCGCACCCAGATCTACCTGCAGCCGCAGCAGCGCCGGCGGCTCGACGAGATTGCCGGCTCGCGCGGCCTGAGCCTCGCCTCGGTCGTCCGCGAAGCGGTCGATCTGTACATCCACACGTCCCCCGTCGATCCGACGACCGCCTTGAAGAGCACGTTCGGCGCCGCGCCCGACGCCGAGGCGCCCAACCGCGGGGAGTGGATGCTGCGTTCCCAGCGGCTGCAGGACGGCGAGTGAGCCGATGGCCGGCCTGCTGGTCGATACGGACGTCTTCATCGACCATCTGCGGGGCGCCAGGGAGTTGAAGCCCGGGCGGCACCAGCTCCACTACTCGGTCATCACGCGCTGCGAGCTGCTGTCGGGAGCCGTCGGCAGCGCGCTCGTGCAGCGTCTCCTCGACCCG
>CAZMWA010000177.1:0-7565 GCA_964569405.1 uncultured Vicinamibacteraceae bacterium
TCGCCAGCCGCTGCAGCGCACGGAACGGCAGCAGGTCTGAGACGCGGGTCAGGTCGGCAAGGTCGCGCTCGAGCCACGTCTGCTGGTAGGAGCGCAGCCATTCGCGCCGGTCGTCGTCGTCGAGCGAGAGCAGCTCGGGCATGCCGCCCCAGGTTGCTAGGTGATCGAGCGCTTCGAAGCGCCGTGTGGCTTCATCGCCCAACAGGCGGGGCGGCTCGGCGCCCAGCGTCTTCGCGAACTCCTGCGGCGCGGCGACCAGGCGATCGAACAGCGGGCGCTCCGGTGGCGCCTCGGCCGGGCAGCGCACCTCGGAGGCCATGAGCGGCCAGAGGTCGTAGACGAACGCGCGACCGGCGAGCGACTCGCGCACGCGATCGAGGAGCAGAATCCGGGACGATCCCAGCAGGACGGAGAACGCTACCTGCTGCTCGTCGTACGCCAGCTTGATCTTGTCGAAGACGCCCGGCTCCTTCTGCGCCTCATCGATGACGGCGGGGCCTACGGCGCGCCCCCAGCTTCCGCTGCGCAGACCGCGCAACGCCTCCCGCTCCTCGATCGCATCGAGGTTCACGTACCGGAGATCGTGGTACAAGCGCCGTGCGAGCGTGGTCTTGCCGGTCTGGCGCGCGCCGGTGAGCACTACCAGTCTACGCTTGTCCGCGGGGGGAAGCCGCGTGGTCAGCCACCGAAATCTCTGTTTATTAGATGGCATTGAAGACGATTTTACAGATAATTGAACTGCAACAGGTAGAATTCGGCTGATTCTGCACCCCGGCCCCGACGCCGGCTCCGGGCGTGGAGTGGCGGGGATGGGCCGAGACGCCGAGCCGGTGAGGCGTTTCGGGGCGCTAGAATCCCGCGGAGGTGACCTCCAGGGACATGCTCGGAACGGCGCTGTCCACGCTGGGCCTCGTGGCGTTCTCCTGGCTCGCGCTCGTGGCGCTGCTCGCGTTGCAGGAGCGCCGGCTGATTTTCTTCCCGACGCGGACCCTGGCGGCGGTACCGGCCGATTTCGGTCTCCGCGCCGAGGAGTTGTCGATCACAACCGCCGACGGGGTGGCCCTCCACGGCTGGTGGATCGAGGGTCCGGGCGACCGGGTATTGATCTGGTACCACGGCAACGCCGGGAACATCGGCGACAGGCTGCACAACGCCCGCTGGTTCGTGGACCGGCTCGGCGTCGACGTCGTGCTCGTCGACTACCGCGGTTACGGCCGCAGCCGGGGGACGCCCGACGAGGAGGGCATCTATCTCGACGGGCTGGCCATCTACGACGCGGTGGCGGCCCGTTCCGTGCGCGCGGAGGACATCGTCCTGTTCGGGCGGTCGCTGGGGGGCGCGGTCGCCATCGAGACGGCGCTCGTGCGTCCCGCGGGCGCACTGGTGCTCGAATCGGTGTTCCGGTCGGTGCGGGCGCTGGCCCGCGAGCACTACTGGTTCGTCCCGACCGCGGTGATCCGCACGCGTATGGACAACGAGGAGAAGATCGCGCGGGTCGAGGTCCCGACGCTCGTGCTCCACGGCGACCGCGACTCCATCGTCCCGCCGGCGCACGGCAGGCGACTGTTCGAACTGGCCGCCCGCCCGACGCGTCTGCATGTCATCGACGGCGCCGGACACAACGACACGTATCTCGTCGGAGGCGAGCCCTACGCCGACGCCTGGGCGCTGTTTCTGCGCGAGAGCCGGCGGGTCGACGGCAGGTCGACCTTGTGACGAGCGGCGAGCCGAAGCGCCGGCGGGGGCATCCGTGGTATGTGCTACCGTAAGCCCATGCGCATACACATAGCGTTGGACGATGCTCTCGTCGCAGAGCTCGACCGGCGCGCGGGGGCACGTCGCCGGAGCGCGTTCATCGCGGCATTGATCGAACGGGGACTGGAGGACGAGCGCCGCTGGGAGGAAATCCAGGCGGCGCTCGGTAGTCTGCCCGATACGGGCCACGACTGGGACGACGATCCGGCGGCGTGGGTTCGGCAGCAGCGACGAGGCGATCCGCGCCGCTCGGGTTGACGATGGCCCGCGTGCTGTTGGATTCGACGGTGCTCATCGACGCCCTTCGTGGACACGCTGCCGCGGAGCGCGTGGCCGGGCTGCGACGCTCGGGCACGGAGCCCTGGGCCTGCGTCGTCTCCGTCGAGGAGATCTGGCGTGGGCTGCGGGAAGGCGAAGAGCGGCACGCGCGCCGGCTGTTCAGCGGCCTGCGTCTCGCTCCGCTGGGGGTGGCCGAGGGCATTCAGGCAGGTAGCTGGCGTCGCGCGTTCGCCCGGCGCGGCGTCACGCTCCACCAGGCCGACTGCCTGATCGCCGCCGCCGCGGTCGGCGTCGGCGCCTCGCTGGCCACCGCGAACGTCGGCGATTTTCCCATGACCGAGGTCGACGTGCAGCATTGGCCGGCGGGAGCGTAGGACGCTACCGTTCAGGGAACCTCGTTCTGCGATAATCGGGTCGGATATTCGGGCCTGAACGATTAAGGAGGAGGTCATCCGGACCGGAGAACAGACCGTGCGGGCGCGGCGGCCGGTCGGCGAGCCGGGCGCCGGGTCGCCGAGCGACGAGCCCTACGTCGAGTTCGAGCGCGTCAGCAAGAGCTTCGACGGCCGCACCCGGGTGGTGCGCGACCTCGACTTGCAGATCCGCAGGGGCGAGTTCCTGACGCTGCTCGGGCCGTCCGGCTCCGGCAAGACCACCTGCCTGATGATGCTCGCTGGCTTCGAGACGCCGACGGCGGGCGCCATCCGCATCGGCGGGCGCGCCATGCAGCAGGTGCCGGCCCGGCAGCGCGGCATCGGCATGGTGTTTCAGAACTACGCGCTGTTCCCGCACATGACGGTGGGCGAGAACCTGTCGTTCCCGCTGGAGGTGCGCGGCGTCGACCCGGAGCGGCGGGGCGAGCGCGTGCGGCGCGCCCTGCGGCTGGTGCGGCTCGACGGCCTGGAGGCCCGCCGGCCCGGCCAGCTCTCCGGCGGCCAGCAGCAGCGCGTGGCCATCGCCCGCGCCCTCGTCTTCGAGCCCGAGCTGGTGCTGATGGACGAGCCGCTCGGGGCGCTCGACCGGCGCCTGCGCGAGGAGCTGCAGTACGAGATCCGGCGCATCCACCGCGACCTCGGGGTCACCGTCCTGTACGTCACCCACGACCAGCAGGAGGCGATGGTGATGTCGGACCGGGTCGCCGTCTTCCGGGCGGGACGCATCGAGCAGATTGCATCGCCCGAGGCGCTCTACGAGGAGCCTGAGCGCGCCTTCGTGGCCCGCTTCATCGGCGAGAACAACCGGCTCTCCGGCCGCGTCGCGAGCGTCGGTCACGACGGCATCTGCGCGGTCGACGTCGGCGGCGAGACCGTGCAGGCGCTGCGCGTCGCCCCCTGCGGTCCGGGCGACGCGACGACGCTGTCCATCCGCCCCGAACGCGTGGCCATCGCACCGGAGCGGGGCCTGTACAGCAACGAGTTCGAGGCCGGCATCGAGGACATCACCTTCCTCGGCGACCACCTCCGACTGCGCGTCGCTCTTTGCGGCCGGTCGGACTTCGTCGTGAAGATCCCGAACATGGTGGGGCACGGCGCCGTCATCGAGGGCGATCGGATCCGCATCGGCTGGACCCCGACCGACTGCCGGGTGCTGGACGCCGACGACGAGGAGGCGCCGTGACCGGCGATCGTCGGCCGGCAGCGGGTGCGCGGACCGCGGCGAGCGTTCGCTACCCGGCGTTCGCCGGCCTGCCGTCCGTCGCCTTCGCCGTGCCCGGGCATCTGGCAGCGTTCGTCCGGCCCGCGGCGTGGCTCGCGGTCCTGCTCGCGGTCGCCCTGCTGGCCGCCGACTGCGCGCCGGCCGGCACGACGCTGACCGTCATCTCCTGGGGCGGCTCCTACGGACGGGCCGTGACCAGGGCCTACCTCGAGCCGTTTGCGGCCGCTACCGGCATCGACGTCCGCCTCGACGATTACAACGGCGGGCTGGCCCAGATCCGCGCCCAGGTCGAGACCGGCAACGTGCACTGGGACGTCGTCGACCTCGAGATGGCCGATGCGGTGGCCGGCTGCGACGAGGGCGTCCTGGAGCCGATCGACGTATCCATCCTCGCGCCGGCGCCGGACGGCACGCCGGCGGCGGCGGACTTCCTGCCCGACACCCTGGCGGAATGCGGCGTCGGCACGACGTTCTATTCCACCGTCTACGCCTACAACGTCGAGCGCCTGGAGGGCGAGGCGCCGTCGACGATGGAGGATTTCTTCGACCTAGAGCGCTTCCCGGGCCGGCGCGGCATGCGCCGGGTGCCGTTCGTGAACCTCGAGTTCGCGCTGATCGCCGACGGCGTGCCGGTCGACGAGGTCTACGCCGCGCTCGACACGCCCGAGGGGCTGGACCGCGCCTTTCGCAAGCTCGACACTATCAAGGGCCGGGTGGTCTGGTGGGAGGCGGGCGCCCAGCCGCCGCAGATGCTCGCCGACGGGGAAGTGACGATGACAACCGCCTACAACGGCCGCATCTTCAACGCGCAGGTGCTCGAAGGCCAGCCGTTCGAGATCGTCTGGGACGGGCAGGTGCTCGACGTCGGCCCCATCGGCATCGTCGCCGGGACGCCCGATCTCGAACCGGCCCTGGAGCTGGTGAAGTTCGCCACCCGCGCGAGGTCGATGGCCGCCGTCGGCCGCTACATCGCCTACAGCCCGGTGCGCCGCTCGGGCCTGCCGCTCATCGGCCGGCACGCGGAGGTCGGCGTCGACATGAACCCCCACATGCCGACCTATCCCGGCAACATGGGCCGCACCCTGCAGAACGACTGGCTGTGGTGGAGCGACAACCTGGACGACATGAACGAGCGCTTCAGCGCATGGCTGGCCCGCTGACCCGGCCGCGGCTGCGCGCGGCGGGGCTGGCCCTGCCGCTGGTCGCCTTCATCGGCGTGACGTTCGTCGTGCCGCTGGCGACGATGCTGCTGCGCAGCGTCTACGACCCGGTGGTGGCCGACGCGCTCCCCGAGACCGTCGCGCTGCTGCGCGAGTGGGACGGGGAGACCGAGCCCGGGGAGGCGGTGTACGCCGCCGCGGCGCGCGAGTTGCTGCAGGCGCGCGAGGCGCGGACGATCGGCCGGGTCGCGAGCCGCGTCAACCGGATTCGCGGTGGGCTGCGGAGCATGCTCGTCCGCACCGGGCGGCGGCTGCTGGAGGTCCGGGACGGCCCGTGGCGGGAGGCGTTGATGGACATCGACGCCGACTGGGGCGACCCGCTGACGTGGCACGCCATCCGCACCGCCGGCGACCGCTTCACGACGCGCCACTACCTGAACGCGGTCGACCTGCAGCGCCTGCCGGACGGCTCCATCGCCCGCCAGCCGCCGGAGCGGCGCATCTACCTGGCGCTGTTCTGGCGGACGTTCGTGGTCAGCCTCGGCATCACCGCGCTGTGCCTGCTGCTCGGGTATCCGGTGGCGTACCTCATCGCGCATGCGCCGCCGGGCCGTGCGGGCCTGCTGCTGGCCCTGGTGCTGGTGCCGTTCTGGACGTCGCTGCTGGTGCGCACCACGTCGTGGATCGTCCTGCTGCAGAGCCAGGGGGTGGTCAACGACCTGCTGGTGGCGCTCGGGCTGATCGGCGACGACGGGCGGCTGGCGATGATCTACAACATGACCGGCACGGTGGTGGCGATGACCCACGTGCTGCTGCCCTTCATGGTCCTGCCGCTCTACTCGGTGATGCGCACCATCCCGCCGCAGCAGATGCGCGCCGCCGAATCGTTGGGCGCGAGCTTCCCCCTTGCGTTCTTGCGCGTCTACTGGCCGCAGTCCCTGGCCGGGGTGGGGGCCGGGTCACTGCTGGTGTTCATCCTGGCCATCGGTTACTACATCACGCCGGCGCTGGTGGGCGGCCAGAGCGGGCAGCTCATCTCGAACTTCATCGCCTACCACATGCAGACCTCGCTGAACTGGGGGCTGGCCGGCGCGCTGGGCGGGATCCTGCTGGCGTGCGTCATCGGGCTGTATCTGCTCTACGACCGCGTGGTCGGCGTCGAGCGCATGAGGCTGGGATGAGCCTGACGGACGCCGCGTCCCGGTTCGGCGCAGGGCGGCTCGCGCATCGCGTCGCCTGCGGGCTGATCTTCGCGTTCCTGGTGGCGCCGATCCTGGTGATCGTGCCGCTCAGCTTCAACGCCGAGCCGTACTTCACCTTCACCGACGGGATGCTGCGCCTCGATCCGGAGGCGTACTCGCTGCGCTGGTACCGGCAGGTCCTCGGCGACGGGGCGTGGGCGCGCGGGCTCGCCAACAGCCTGCTCATCGGCGTCGCGGCCACCGTGCTGGCGACGGCCCTCGGCACCCTCGCCGCGCTGGGCCTGTCGAGCCGCGCCATGCCGGCCCGGCACCTGGCGATGGGGCTGCTGATTTCGCCGATGGTCACGCCGCTGATCATCTCGGCGGCGGGAATGTTCTTCTTCTACTCGACGCTGGGACTGTCCCAGACGCATCTGGGGCTCATCCTCGCCCACGCCGCGCTCGGCACCCCGTTCGTCGTGATCACGGTCACCGCCACGCTGTCCGCCTTCGACGCGAACCTGACGCGGGCCGCGGCCAGCCTGGGGGCCGGGCCGGTGACCACCTTTCGCCGCGTGCAGCTTCCGCTGATTGCACCGGGCGTCGTCTCCGGCGCCCTCTTCGCCTTCGCGACGTCGTTCGACGAGGTGGTCGTGGTGCTGTTCATGGCCGGCGAGAACCAGCGCACCATCCCGCGGCAGATGTGGGCCGGCATCCGCGAGCAGATCAGCCCCGCGATGCTGGCCGTGGCGACCTTCCTGATCCTGTTCGCGGTGCTGCTGCTGTGCACCGTCGAGTGGCTGCGGCGGCGGTCGGGGCGGCCGGCGGGGGCGTGAGATCCTTGCAGGGTGTGAAATTTCACCTGCAGATGCCATAATTGCGCTCAATATGGCGGTAGAGAGGAAATTCTTTCGTCCTCCTGCCGGGCACTTCTTTCTCTTCGGGCCGCGGGGGACCGGCAAGAGCACCTGGTTGCGAGCGGCGCTGCCGGACGCGGTCCAGGTCGATCTGCTGGCGCCGGCGCAGCAGCACAGGTACGCGGCGCGGCCGGAGCGGCTGCGGGAGCTGGCCGCGGCGCCCGGCGCCGCCGACCTGGTGATCGACGAAGTGCAGCGGGTTCCCGAGCTGCTGACCGTCGTGCACCAGTTGATGGAGGAACCCGGCGGCCCGCGTTTCGTCCTCACCGGATCGAGCGCGCGCAAGCTCAGGCGTTCGGGCGTCGATCTGCTGGCCGGCCGTGCGGTCGTGCGGTCGATGCATCCCTTCATCGCGGCGGAGCTCGGCGACCGGTTCGATCTCGACGCCGCGCTCGACCACGGTCTTCTCCCCCTGATCTGGGACGCGGACGATCCCGCCGACACGTCGAGCGCCTACGCGGGCATGTACGTCCAGAAGGAGGTGCAGGCCGAGGGGCTGGTGCGCGACCTGGGCGCGTTCCACCGCTTTCTCGAGGCGCTCAGCTTCTCGCACGCGGCCGTTCTCAACGCCAGCGAGGTGGCGCGCGAGTGCGCGGTGCGGCGCAAGACGGTGGAAG
>CAZMWA010000178.1:0-10490 GCA_964569405.1 uncultured Vicinamibacteraceae bacterium
GGCGTGCTTCAGACGATGTCGTTGCCTCCATCATCCGCCCCGACTGCTACCGGCTGGAGCGACAGTTGCCGGGCGGGATTCTCACCCGCTGAGGAACGACGCCCTTCACGGCGCACGGTAAACATGGGTTAGCATCGTCGATGCATTTGTGCATGACAGCGTGGGGTGCCAGGCCGGGTTCCCAAGGCTTGTGGTGCAAATCCGGATGCGATGTGCGAACATGGGAGCATGCAGCCGGCACCGCGGCGGTGGTTCACGGCCTGCGTCGGCCATGCGTTGCTGGCGGCACTGCTCGTCTGCCCCGTCATGGCCGTGGCCGGACCGGCGCCGACGGCGTCGAACTGCCATGACGAGGGCCGCGGCGAGCACGGCGACCACGACGCGGCGCTGACCTGTTGCGCCACGATCATCGTCCCGGCCTCGATCCCGCGGGCCGACGACAACGACGCCGGCACGGTTGTCCCGGTCGACCTCCAGCCGCCCGCCGGCCGTCCGGCTGAACGCAACGGCCTCCGGCCCTCGCGACCCACGGCCCATCCGCCGCTCTTCCTCCGACACGCCGCGTTGCTGATCTGACCGTCACCCTGCTCGTTCGCTCGCCGGCCCCAGGCTGCCCCTGGTTCCGCCGCGCCCGGCGGGGCCGCAGCGCCGGCCGGCGTCTCGCAGTCCATGCAGCAAGGGGACGGTCTCATGAATGGATCACTCGCCCGGCGCTCGGTCGCCGCGGTGGCCGTGGCAGGCTGGGTGTCGACGCTCGCCGCGGCCCAGACGCCGCAGTCCGAGCCGCCGCTCGATGCGCCGCTCGACTTCCACGCCGCCGAGCCCGACCTGCGCGGCTACGTGGACGAGGCGCTCGAGCGCACGCCGGCGGTGCTCGCCTCCCGGGCCCGCTACCGCGCCGCCAGGGAGCGCGTGCCGCAGGTGACGGCGCTGCCCGATCCGGTCGTCAGCTTCACGCAGGCGCTGCGCAGCCTGGAGACCCGCGTCGGCCCGCAGACGAACGCCGTCACGCTGAGCCAGGATTTTCCGTGGATCGGCACGCTCGATCTGCAGGGACGGGTCGCGCTCCAGCAAGCGGCGGCGCAGTACCACCTTCATCAGGCGCGGCGGCGCGAGGTCATCGCCCAGGTCAAGCAGGCGTTCTACGAGCTGGCGTACATCGACGCCGCGCTGGGCCTCGCCCACGAGGAGCGGCTGCTGCTGGAGCACTACGAGACGCTGGCCAGGACGCGCTACGCGACGGGCCAGGGCCTGCAGCAGGCGGTCATCAAGCTGCAGGCCGAGATCACCCGGATCATCAATCGACGGCACCTGCTCGACCGGCAGCGGCTGACGCAGGCGGCGCAACTCAACGCGCTGCGCGACCGTCCCGCGCAGGACCCCGTGCCGACCATCCGGCCGCTGCAGCATCGGCCCGTCGACCTCGATCGGGCGCGGCTCTACGAGCTGGGCCGCCGGCACCGCCAGGAGCTGCAGGCCGCGGCCGCGCTCGTGCGCGGCAGCGAGCGCTCGATCGAGCTGGCCAGGATGCGCTCGCGGCCCAGCTTCACGGCCAGCGTCGGGGTGCTCAACGTCGGCCGGCGCGACGATCCCGCGGGCGTCGCGCTGCCGCCGCCCGACAACGGCCGGAACGCCGTCACCGTGTCGCTGGGCGTCTCGCTGCCGCTCTGGCGCGGCAAGTACCGCGCCGGGGTCGAGCAGGCGGCCGCGGAGCTGCTCGCCCACCGGCACCAGCGGGCGGCGGCGCGCAACGCGATGGAGCGCGGCGTGCAGGACGCGCTCGTGCGTCTGGAGACGCTCGAGAGGCAGGTCGAGCTGCTGGACACGGTGCTGATCCCGCAGACCGAGGAGGCGCTGCGCGCGACGGAGGCCGCCTACGAGACGGGTCAGCTCGCCGTCCTCGACCTGCTCGACAGCGAGCGGATGCTGATCGAGATCCGTCTGCTGCGGGCGCGCTACGTATCGGACTCGCTGATCGCGCTCGGCGACCTCGAGCGGGCCGTCGGCATGCGCGTGGCGGAGCGCTGAGGAGGCCAACATGCGCAAGGCATTCGCCTTCAGCGGAGCGAGCTTCGTGCTGGGAGCCGGCGTCGCGGGCGTGCTGATGGCCAACCCGGCCGGCTGGCAGTGGCCCGCCGCGGTCGCCGACACCCTGCGCGGCGGGCCGGCGGCCCTGCCGGCGGCACCCGCCGACGCGGCGCCCGGCGGCGGCGAGCGCCGCATCCTGCACTGGCGCGCGCCCATGGACCCGGCGTTCACGTCGGATCGACCGGGCAAGTCGCCGATGGGGATGGATCTCGTCCCCGTCTACGCGGACGAGGCCGAGGCCGAGCGGCTGCCGCCCGGCGCGGTGCGCATCGATCCGGCGTTCGCGCAGAGCATCGGCGTGCGCGCCGAGCCGGTCCAGCGGCACGACATCGCCCAGACCATCCGCACCGTCGGCACGCTGGCCCACAACGACCGGCAGATTGCCTGGGTCAACACCAAGTACGACGGCTGGATCGAGAACGTCGCGGTGAACTACCTCGGCGAGACGGTCGAGCAGGGCCAGGTCCTGTTCGACATCTACAGCCCGCAACTGGTGACGACCCAGACCGAGTACCTGCAGGCCGTCGACTACGCCGCCCGACTCGACGCGTCGGCGTACCCCGCGATCGCCGCGCGTGCCCGCTCGCTCGTCGACTCGTCCCGCGCCCGGCTGGGCTTCTGGGACATCACCGCCGACCAGATCGAGACCCTGGAGCGGGAGCGGACGCCGCGCCGCACGCTGGCCGTGGTCTCGCCAGTCACCGGCGTCGTCGTCGAGAAGATGGACCAGGCGCTCGACGGCATGTACGTGCAGGCCGGCATGAACCTGTACAAGATGGCCGACCTGACCACCATCTGGGTGGACGTCGAGATCTTCGAGCACCAGGTGGAGGCGATGCGGGTGGGTCAGCGGGCCGAGGTCGAGCTGCCCTATCTGCCGGGACGCCCCTACACGGGGTTCGTGCGGTACCTGTACCCGCACTTCAACGAGCGCACCCGGACGATGACCGTATCGATCGAGCTCGAGAACCCCGACCTGACGCTGCGCGCCGGCATGTACGCCAACGTCACCTTCGACGTGCCGGTCGCGCGCAACGCGGTCGCCGTGCCGGAGGAAGCCGTCATCCGTAGCGGCGTCCGCGATCTCGTGGTCCTCGAGCGGGCGCCGGGCTCGTTCCAGGTGGCTCCCGTCACGCTGGGCGTGCGCGGCGACGGCGTCTGGGAGGTACTCGAGGGCGTCGCGGAGGGCGATACGGTGGTCGTGTCCGCGCAGTTCCTCATCGACTCCGAGAGCAACCTGACCCAGGCGCTCCGCACGCTCGACCCGGACCCGGGCGGCGCGCCGCAGGCACCGGCCGGCCACCGCCACTGACGGGCCGGGAGGGGAACGATGCTCGCGCGGGTGATCGAGTGGTCGATCGGCAACCGCCTGCTCGTCGTCCTCGCCGCCGTGGTCGTTGCCTTCGCCGGGGTCTACGCGCTGCGGGCGACGCCGCTCGATGCGCTGCCGGACCTCTCCGACGTGCAGGTGATCGTCTTCACCGACTACCCCGGCCAGGCCCCGCAGGTCGTCGAGGACCAGGTGACCTACCCCATCACGACGCAGATGCTGGCGGTGCCCTCCGCCACGGTGGTCCGCGGCTACTCGTTCTTCGGCTTCTCGTTCGTCTACGTTATCTTCGAGGACGGCACCGATCTCTACTGGGCCCGCAGCCGGGTCCTCGAGTACCTCAACTACGTCGGCGGGCGCCTCCCGGCGGGCGTGACGCCCACCCTCGGCCCGGACGCGACGGGGGTGGGCTGGGCCTACCTCTACGCGCTGCGCTCCGACGACGTCGACCTCGGCGAGCTGCGGTCGCTGCAGGACTGGTTCCTCAAGTACGAGCTGACCGCCGTGCCGGGCGTGTCCGAGGTCGCCAGCATCGGCGGCTTCGTCAAGCAGTACCAGATCACGGTCGACCCGAACCGCCTGCGCGCCTACGACATCCCGCTGTCGCGCATCCGGACCGCCGTGCAGCGCAGCAACAACGACGTCGGCGGGCGCGTGCTGGAGCTGTCCGAGGCCGAGTTCATGGTGCGGGGCGAAGGCTACATCCAGGGCGTCGACGACGTGCGGCGCGTGGCCCTGGGCGTGGACGAGTCGGGCACGCCCATCTCGGTGCAGGACGTCGCCACGGTGCAGATGGGCCCGGACATCCGGCGCGGGCTGGCCGAGCTGAACGGCGAGGGCGAGGTGGTCGGCGGCATCGTCGTGGTGCGCTACGGCGCCAACGTCCACGAGGTGGTCGGGCGGGTGAAGCAGCGGCTCGCGGAGCTGCGCTCCGGCCTGCCGGCGGGCGTCGAGATCGTCCCGGTCTACGACCGCACGGTGCTGATCGAGCGCTCGGTCGACACGCTGCGGCGAAAGCTGCTGGAGGAGATGGCGATCGTCGCGCTCGTCTGCGCCGTCTTCCTGCTGCACGTGCGGTCGGCGCTCGTCACGGTGCTGACCCTGCCCCTGGCGGTGCTGCTGGCCGTCATCGTGATGTACTTCCAGGGGATCAACGCGAACATCATGTCCCTCGGCGGCATCGCGATCGCGATCGGCGCCATGGTGGACGCGGCGATCGTGATGGTGGAGAACGCGCACCGGCACATCGAGCGCGACCGGGGGCGGCTGCCCCACTGGCGGATCATCACGCGCGCCGCCACCGAGGTCGGTCCCACCCTGTTCTTCGCACTGCTCGTCATCACGATCTCGTTCGCGCCGATCTTCACGCTGGAAGCGCAGGAGGGCCGGCTGTTCAAGCCGCTCGCGTTCACCAAGACCTACGCCATGGCCGCCGCCGCCCTCCTGTCGGTGACGCTCCTGCCGGTGCTCGTCGGCTACTGGCTGCGGGGCGGCATCCGGCCGGCGCCGGCCAACCCTATCACCCGGCTGCTCATGACCCTGTACCGGCCGCTGCTGCGCGCCGCGCTGGCCTGGCGCTGGGGGGTCGTCGTCCTGACGCTGGCGGCGCTGGGGGCGACCGCCGTGCCGGTCTCGCGGCTGGGCTCCGAGTTCATGCCGCCGCTCTGGGAAGGCGACCTGCTCTACATGCCGACGACCCTGCCCGGGGTGTCCATCACCAAGGCCCGCGAGATCCTGCAGCAGACCGACCGGATCCTGCGCACCTTCCCCGAGGTGGAGCAGGTCTTCGGCAAGGTCGGCCGCGCGGAGACGGCAACCGATCCGGCGCCGCTGAGCATGCTCGAGACGACCATCCGCCTCAAGCCGGAGGAGGACTGGCGGCCCGGCATGACCCCCGACCGGCTGACCGACGAGATGGACCGCGCCATCCGCTTCCCGGGCGTCACCAATGCCTGGACGATGCCGATCAAGACCCGCATCGACATGCTGTCGACCGGCATCAGGACGCCGGTGGGCATCAAGATCTCCGGACCGGACCTGAACGTGCTGCAGGAGGTCGGCCGCGACGTCGAGGCCGTGGTGCGGCAGGTGCCGGGCACGCGCTCCGTGTACTCCGAGCGGGTGATGGGCGGGAACTACCTGAACTTCTCGGTCCGCCGGGACGAGATCGCCCGCTACGGGTTGACGGTCGGCGACGTGCAGGACGTCATCCAGTCGGCCATCGGCGGCGTGAACATCACGACGACGGTGGAGGGGCTCGAGCGCTACCCCGTGAACCTGCGCTACAGCCGCGACCTGCGCGACAACCCCGCCGCGCTGCGCGACATCCTCGTCCAGACCCCGACGGGCCAGCAGATACCGCTCGGCCACCTCGCGACCATGTCGTTCGTCAAGGGCCCGCCGGTCATCAAGAGCGAGCAGGCGCGGCCGAACGCCTGGGTCTACGTGGACATCGAGGACGTCGACGTCGGGACCTACGTCGAGCGCGCCCGCCGGGCGGTCGCGGCGCAGGTGGCGGTGCCCACCGGCTACAGCCTGGGCTGGAGCGGCCAGTACGAGTACATGGTGCGCGCGCAGGAGCGCCTGCGGCTCGTTGTGCCGCTCACCCTGCTGCTGATCTTCCTGACCATCTACGCCAGCACCCGCTCGGTCGCCCGGACCCTCATCGTGCTGTCGGCGGTGCCGCTGTCGCTGATCGGCACCTTCTGGCTCCTGTACCTGCTCGAGTACAACCTCAGCATCGCCGTCTGGGTGGGCATCATCGCCCTGGCCGGCCTGAGCGCGGAGACGGGCGTGGTGATGCTGCTGTACCTCGACCGCGCTTGCGCCGCGGCCGGCGCGACGGGGGGGCCGGCCAGCCTGGTCGAGCTGCGGCAGGCCGTCTTCCGCGGCGCGGCGCGGCGCCTGCGGCCGGTGGTGATGCTGAGCGCCACCACCACGCTCGGCCTGCTGCCGATCATGTGGAGCGGCGGCACCGGCGCCGACGTGATGAAGCGCATCGCGGCGCCCATGGTGGGCGGGGTGGTGACGACGGCGCTGGTCGTCCTGCTCGTGTTCCCGGCCGTCTACTGCATCTGGCGCAGCCGGGGCCTGCCACGCCGCCGGGCGTGACGGCACCCAGGCTCTACAGGACCTCCGCCTCGCGCATGACCGCCTCGCACTTGCGGCGGATCTCGGTGGCCATCTCGAAGGGGTCGGCCTGGACGATGTCGACGCGGAACAGCTCGACCGACAGCGCGCCGGTGTACTCCTTCTCGACCAGCTTGCGCAGGATGCGGACGACCGGGGCGATCCCGTCGCCCGGAATCAGCCGCGCCTCGTTGTCGATGAGCTCGCGGGGCGTGTCGAGCAGGTCCTGGAAGTGGGCGTGCGCCAGCTCGCCCGGCTCGAGCAGGTCCAGATCGTCGAACTTGCTCAGGCCCGACCAGAAGTGGAAGAAGTCGAGCATGGGCCGGACGCCGGGATGCGCCGCGGCGCGAATCACCTGCAGCGCCGAGGTCAGCGTGGCCAGGTGGGTGGACGTGCGCACGAACTCGATCATCGCCGTCAGCCCGTACTCGCTGGCGATGTCCCCCGCCTCGCGGATGCAGTCGGGCGTCGCCGCGAAGTCGTCCGCGGTGACGGGCCGGGACGTGATCGACGGCGAGTAGATCTTCTGCAGGCCCAGATTCGCGAACTGGTCGCAGCGGCGCCGCCAGGTGTCGAGGGACGCCGCGCGTTCGGGCCCGGGAATCCAGATGTCCTGCAGCGCCGCGGCACCGCACACGGGGGTCATGCCCAGATCGTCGAGCAGGCGCCGGGCGCCGGCCAGCGTGTCGCGCTCGAGGAACCCGTCGAGCAGGCCGTCGTTGAGCTCGACGTAGCGAATGCCCGCCCTTGCCCAACCTTCGAGCGAGCCGCGGAAGCCGGCCGCGCGCGACGTGTTCTGATGAATGGCCAGCAGCATCTTGCCGGACTCCGCGGATTGGGCGTTGACCATGCGCGCCAGCGAGGCGGCCGGCGGCGCGAGCAGAAAGGTTCGTCTCGTCAGCATCGCTGTTGCGCTCCGTGCAGGGTGGAACCGATTCCGATACCCGTGGCACCGATTGTATACGCGCGCTTCCCTGTCGGGGACGTTTGATCAACAATAGAAGGCGTCATGCACAAGCGATTGACTCTGCTCGCCGCCGCCTTCGCCCTGCTCGTCTCCGGGACGGCGGTCGCGACGCTGGCCCTCCAGGACAGCGCCGGACCGGTCGTCGAAGTCTACAAGTCGCCCACCTGAGGCTGCTGCGGGGTGTGGGTCGCACACCTGGAGCAGAACGGGTTCACGGTCCGGGCAACGGACGTCCCGAGCATGGCGCCGGTCAAGCGTCAGGCCGGCGTTCCCCGACGCCTCGGCTCCTGCCACACGGCGCTCGTCGACGGGTACATCGTCGAAGGACACGTCCCGGCCGACGACATCAAGCGCCTGCTGGCCGAGCGCCCCGACGTGCGCGGCATCGCGGTGCCCGGGATGCCGATCGGCTCGCCGGGCATGGAAGGTCCGAACCCGCAGCCGTACGACGTGCTGGCGTTCGACGAGAACGGCGCCGTCTCGCATTTCGCCTCCCACCAGGGGTCGTCGCGACGGTAGAAGCCGCGCCGACTCCCTGCTGTTCCGTCCGCCGGACCACACGGTCCGGCGGACGAGCGGCTACCGCAGCGCCGAGTACTCCGCGGGGTCGAGGAGCACGGAGGCGATCCGCATCACCTTGACCCCGGCGCGCGCGTAGTCTTCCCGAAAGCTTCGCAGGCCGTCCTCATCCGCCACGAACGAGGCCCAGCTCCGCTCGGCCGCCGCCGGGCTGTCGTGCGCGAGCAGGTAGACGAGCGTGTCCCGCGACCACGGGCACGGCCCGTAGTCGAACGCGGGCTCGCGGATGGTCGCCCCGGCGCGGAACGTCCCGCACTGCGGCGCCTCCCGCGGCAGCAGGTAGGCCGCGTTGGTCATGCCGTGCCGGGCGAACATGCCGGTCACGTTGTCGCGGAACACTTCGCTGAGCCGCCCGACCTTGCCGTCCTCGACGGTGTACAAGCGCAGCTCGAACACGCGGCCGCCCTCCTCCGCCTGAACGGGCGGCCACCAGGACGGGGAGCCGCGCCCGAGCGCGAACGCGCCCAGGCACAGCGCCAGCGTCAGGAGCGTGCGGGCCGCCGGCATCCTCCTCATGACACCCTGCCCCCGCCTACGGCAGCTCGTCGTAGATCACCTGCGCGGCGGCCGCCAGGCGCTCGGGCATCGGCGCGGCGTAGCCGGCGAAGTGCGACGGCACCTCCCACGACGCCGCGAACTGGTCGGGCGTCTGCCCGGCCGCCTGCGCCGCGGCCACGGCGGCGACGAACTCGTACATGAAGTTGGCGAACTCGCGCAGATCGTCGCGCGTCATCTGCCCGCTGTGGCCGGTGATGATCGTATCGATCTCGGTCAGCGTGGTGTAGGCGTTGTCGAGCGTGACCGGGAAATCGACCCCGCTGCCGCCGTTGGCGGCATCGAGCAGCGGCAGGCCCTTGCTCGCGAACATGTCGCCGGTGTGCATGGTCCGCAGCGCCGGGAACACGACGAAGGCGTCGCCGCCGGTGTGGCCGCGGCCGAAGTAGTGGACGTCGACCCGGTCCGCCCCGCTGCCCAGGCTCATCCGGTCCGAGAAGGTGAGGTTGGCGATACCGACGCCGTCGCTCGCGGCGAACACGTCCTCCCCGGCGAAGCCCAGACCCGTGATGTCGTTCCACTCGCGCATCAGCCGCTGGGTGTTCTCGTGGGCCACGACCTGGACCGTGGCCGGGAACTCGACGTTGCCGCTCACGTGGTCGAAGTGGGTGTGCGTGTTGATGATCGTCGTCACGGGATTGGACGTCAGCCCCGCTATCGTGTCGATCAGCGGCTGGCCCCAGCCGGGCACTTTCGTGTCGACCAGCACCACGCCGTCGCTGGTCACGAACGCCGCCGAGTTGCCGCCGCCGCCCCGCAGCACGTACAGGTTGTCCTGGAGCTGCTCGACGTCGACGACCATCTCCTCCTGCTGCGCGCTGGTCGCGGCGCCGAGCGACAGGGCGCCAACCGCCAGCAGCAGACCGAGCACCACACCTCTTCTCATGGCTTCCTCCTCGCTTCCTCGTTTCGCTTCTTCTCGTGCCTCACGCCGCGGTCGTCGCGCCGCCGCACGAGCTGCCGGCCCCGGCCGTGCAGCCGAAGCAGTGCGGGCCGGTCACGATGCGCCGCCGCTGCAGCGCGGCGAGCGCCTGCGCGGGCGACGCCGGGCCGTGCGCCAGATCCATCACCGTCTGCGGCGCCGACGGCTCCACCGCCAGGTCGAGCATCTGGTTGAAGTCGCAGTCGTGGAGCCGGCCGTCCCAGCCGACGCTGAGCGTGTAGCGGCACATCAGGCCGTCGACGGTCGCCGGATTGAACGCCTGGACCAGGCGCTCCATGTAGCTCTCCAGGTTGCCGGACTGCTCCAGCCAGGCCAGGTAGCGGCTGATCGGCATGTTCGTGATCGTCAGCAGCCGATTGAACCGTATGCCGTGGCGCCGCTGCAGCTCCCGCTTCCAGTCGCGCTCGAGCGCGGCCTGGCCGGCCGGCAGGAACGCCCCGACGGGGTTGGTCACCAGGTTGAGCTCGAGGCCCGCATCCGGCATCCCGTAACCCAGCCCGTTGAGCCGCCGCAACGCCTCGATGGACTGCTCGAAAACGCCCTCGCCGCGCTGCCGGTCGGTCATCGTGGCGGTATGGGACGGGAGCGACGCGACGATCTCCACGCCGTGCTCCGCCAGCAGCTCCGGCAGATCGCCGTATGCCGGCAGCGTCAGGATCGTCAGGTTGCAGCGGTCCATCACGTGCCGGCCGAGCGACGCCGCGCGCCGGACCATGTCCCGGAACCGCGGGTGGAGCTCGGGCGCGCCCCCGGTGATGTCCACCGTCGGGATGTCCGTCGCCGCGAGCAGCGCGAGGCAGGCCTCGACCACCTCGTCCGGCATCACCTCGCGGCGGTCCGGCCCGGCGTCGACGTGGCAGTGATGGCAGGCCTGGTTGCAGCGCTTGCCGACGTTGATC
>CAZMWA010000179.1:0-7735 GCA_964569405.1 uncultured Vicinamibacteraceae bacterium
GAAACCGCCCCGTCAACCACGTCGCGCAGGCGGGCGAGATTGTCTCGTAGAATGCGTGAGACCTGATTCTGAATCTCCATGCCGGCCACCGTAGTGAAGTGGCTGCATAAAGTCCAGCGAAAAGTTATGGGGCACGGGCAGTCCTAGCGCAGCACGGTGCTCATCGGTGCGCCCGCGTAACCGGTCATCTCCAGGTAGCCCGACCCGGCGACGGGCACGCCGCGGCGCGTACCCCGCACGTCGATCGCGCCCTCCCAGTAGGTGACCCCGGTGGACCGCCCGGTCTGCAGCTCCTGGGCGTCGACCGCCGCGGTCACCTCCAGATCGAGTCCGTGCGGCGGGATCTCGACGCGCCACGCCACGGGATAGGCGGCGCCGCTGGCGGGGGACGTCCATCGTCGGCCCGGTGTCAGGCGAAAGTCGTCGACACGCAGGGGGACCCTGCCCTCCGCTGCCACCAGCGTGCCGCTCGACCGCGGATCGCGGGCGCCGTCGATCCGGCGCATAACGTAGACCATCAGATCGGTTGCATCGTCGAGCTGGATCGAGAACCAGTCCCAACCCGCCTGGGCCGGCTCCAGAAAGCTGGTCCCGAACTCGTGGTCCATCCAGCTCAGCCCCTCCACATCGAACGTCTCGCCGTCGACAGTGAGACGCCCGGTGGTCCGCAGGCGCGTCAGCGAGTAGTAGTGGGACGCGTTGCCGACCTCGGCCCCCTTCTGGCTGAAACCGTTCACGCCGTGCAGCACCGGCGGTGCGGCCGGGTCCAGACGCAGATCGATGGCGAGGCCGCCGTCATCACTCGACGCGGCGAGGCGGTGGATGCGCCGGTCGCCGTCATCCAAAGTCGCGACCCAGCCGTCGTTCCAGACATGCAAGGTCTCCGTGCTCGCCCCGGCCCAGCCGATGCCGGCCCGGTTGAGCCGCTCGGCGACGTGGTGCGCGCCGCGCTCGATGTCGGTGACCGCGAAGTGGGCCATGTACAGGTCGCGCACCGCCCAGCGGGACGGATTGACCGGCTCCCGGTCGACGCCGAAGCGAAAGAACGTGAGCTGGTAGCCGAATCGGCGGCCGTCCGGCGCGCGCAGGTTCCCGGTGTAGTACCACCACTCGATGCGATGGTCGGGGTGCGCGGCATGATCGCGGGGAAAGACGAGTTCATAGCTGGGATCCGCAGCCTTCCACATGCTTCGCTCGACGCCCCCGCTCTCTTCCTGGCCGGCGGAATGCCCGACCGACGCGAGCAGCGCGCCGGCCACGACCGCCGCCCGCACGATGCCGCCGTCACGGCTCCGTCCTCGATCCTGTCTACCCATGTTGACGATCGTGCCATACCGACCGCGGCGGTTCACGGAGTCGACGCGGCTCCTGCTGGTCTTGCGGCGATCCCGCGGCGGCCCGTTGGCCCTGGCGCGCCTCTTGCGTATCCCTTCTCGCGTGGGAGGCGAACGTCCGACGACCGAAACCACGCGGCAGCTCACGGGATACACTGTGATCGCACGAGGGAGACGAACATGGCGACGACCGAGACCCCGACGCGCGTGCAACTTGCGGCCAGCGCCTGGGTCGGCATGGCAGGCATCGCGGCCACCAGCGTGCTCGCGTTCTTCGCCCTGGCCGAGAGCATGAACGCGAGGATGGACGTCAGCCATCAGGAGATCCGCGCACAGATCGGCAACGTCGATGCCCGGGCGAACAGCCTGGCGATCGAGCTGGCCTATACGCGCGGGCGGCTCGAGGACATGCGCGGCGACCTCGACTTCGCGCGCGGGCAACTCGACGGCATGCGGGAGGATCTCGGTTCCCTCCGCGGGCAACTCCGTGCCCTGCGCGAGCAACTCGACGCCCGGCGCGGAAACGCCGGTTCCCTGCCCCGGCGACTCGCCGCCCTGCACGGCGACATCGACGTGATGCGCAAACGATTCGACGCGATTCTCGGACAGCTCGATGTGCCGCTGACGCGATATCGACCTCAGACGCCGTAGATCTGCCGCTACTCCGGTGTGCCGGCGGCATCTCCCAGCGCGAACCGCGCGGCGAGCCGGGCCGGATAGAGGCCGGCGAGCGCCGCCGCGGCCACGACGGCGACGGTCGCCTGGGCCAGGAATCCGACCGGCAGGTGGAACTGGATGGTCCAGCCGAAGCTCTGCACGTTGATCACGTAGATGAGTATCAGCGACAGGGCCAGACCGACCACGAGCCCCACGCCCTGCGTCAGCGCGCCCAGCACGCCCGCCTCGATCACGATCAGGCACCGGAGCTGGCGGCTGTCCGCCCCCACCAGCCGCAGCATCGCGATCTCCCGCCGCCGCTCGAGCACCAGGGTCAGCAGCGTGGCGGCCATCCCGAACAGCGAGACGCCGATGGCGATGACCTCGAGCGCGTAGGTGATGGCGAACGTGGCATCGAAAATGCGCAGCACGGTGGCGCGCAGGTCCCCGTTGGTCGTGATGAAGATGCGTCGTTCCGGCCCCAGAGCGGCGCGCAACTCGTCGCGAACCGACGCCGCGCGGGCGCCGGGCGCCAGGTAGACGGTCAGCCCGCTCGGCCGCTCCGGCCCGAAGTGGCGCTCGAAGGTGCCGGCGTCCATGACCACCAGACCGCGGTCGCTGGAGTAGTCGAAGTAGACCGCCGAGACCTCGAACGGCGTCGGGCCGGCAGGGGTGGACAGGCGGATCCGGTCGCCGACGTCCGTGTCGTACCGCAGCGAGAACGCCTCGGAGACGACGACCCGATCCCGTCCGATCGCGCCGGCCATCGCCGCCGTGCCGTCGGCCGGCGCCTTGAACTGCAGCCCGCCGCGCTCGAGGCGCGTGGCGAAGCGTCCCGCCCCCACGGTGATGGTCGAGCCCCCGTAGGGCATGTCCATTCCCTTGAACCCGTCGATCGCCTCCACCGCGGGGTGACCGGCGATGAGCGCCTCGGTCGCGGCCGAGATTCCCCCGCGGTCGGCGTTGGGCGACTGCCGCGCGGTCGAAACGAAAAGGTCGGCCTGCAGCGTCTGTCCGATCCAATAGACGACGGTCTCGCGAAAGCTGCCCACCATGATGGCGATCGCCGCCATCATGGCCAGGCTGACGGCGAGCGCGGCGACGGAGATGGAGAGCCTGGGAATCGCGGCGCCCAGATTGGCGTGGGCCAGCCGGCCCTCCACGCGCAACCGGCGCCCCATGACGGCCCCGCACGCCCGCCGGAATCCGAACAGCACGGCCGGCATCGCCATTCCGGCCCCCAGGACGACAGCCAGCGCCGCCAGCATCCCGAAGACCGGCAACCCCCCGACCGGCCCCTGCGCCGCGAGCCAGGCGCCGGCCGCGAACAGCATCAGCGGGCCGGCGATGAACCGCCGCTGCAGGCCCTCCCGTGCGTCCAGATCCGCGTCGCCGCGCACCGCGGCCAGCGGGTCCAGCCGCGCCGCCTCGAAGGCCGGCGCCGCGGCGGCGACGAGCGCGAGGGGCAGGCCGACCGCGAATGCCAGCATCACCATTCGCGGCTCGAGCGGGGGCACGGTGGCCGACGCGACTATCCAGAACTGGCTGACGGTCGAGGAGGTCAGCCGGACCGCGCCGTGCGCCAGCAGCCAGCCGAGCGGCGCGCCGAGCGTGCAGCCGAGCAGCGCCAGCGCGCCCGCCTCCCCCAGGAACAGCCCGACCACGGCGCGGCGAGTGACCCCCAGCGTGCGCAGCAGACCTATCTCGCGGCGGCGCGTGATGACGGAGACCGACACGGTGTTGTAGACCAGGAAGAGGCCGACGAGGAGGGCGATCAGGCTGAGCGCGGTCAGGTTGAACTGAAACGCGCGCAGCATCCGCTCCACCTCGGCGCCCCGCGACGACGGGCGGCGGACCGTGATTCCCGCGGGCAGCCGGGACGCAATCTCCTGCTCGGCCCGCGCGATGTCGACGCCGTCGGCCAGGCGCACGTCGACCCGGTCGACCCACCCGAGGCGTCCGACGGCCCACTGGGCCGCCGCGACGTCCATCAGGGCGAAGCCGCCGTCGAGGACGCTGGCCGGCCCCTCGTCACCGAGGATCCCCGCCACCCGCAGCGCCACCGCCCCCTCGCCGACGACCAGGTCGACCCGGTCGCCGACATCGAGCCCGTGGCGGCGGGTGAACCGCCGGGTCAGGATGACCGACTCCGGATCGGTGAGCAGGTCCAGAAAGCCCTGCGTGGTCAACGCACGCGGCGTGTCGCCGTCGACCAGCGGATAGTCCCTGAACGGACGATCGCGGAGGATGTCCACGCCGAGCAGGCGCACCGCCTCCAGGACCGGATCCCCACCGGCCGGGGCGACCTCCAGCAGCACATCGGCATCGATCACCGGACTGACGAGGCCGTACTCCCGCAGCCAGCCCAGGTCCGCCAGACGGGTCTCGTCGAGGCCGACGCCGGGCACGGCGATCTCCAGCGACGTCCGCCCGGCCAGCGCGTCGAGAGCGGTCGAAAAGCCGCGCACGGAGCTGGCGTTGGCGAGCTGGATGGCCACGACGACCGCGACGCCGACGGCGAGGCTCGCGAAGGTGGCCGCGCTCCGCAACGGCTGCTGCAGGAGGCTCCTGGCGATGAAGGCGCGGAACAGCCCCGCGGGCGCCGGAGACGCCCTGTGGGGCGGCGACGGTCGTCCTGCCGTCACGGCACCGAACCCGTCGAGCCCGCCGCGGCCAGCTCCGGGACCGAGGGATCCTCGTGCCCGTCACGACGCGACTCGACGCCCGTGACGCGCCCGTCGCGCATCGCGACCGTCCGGTCCGCCGCCGCGGCTACCGCCGCGTCGTGGGTGGCGAGCAGCAGGGCCGCCCCGGAGCGGCGGTTGACGTCCTGCAGCAGATCGAGAATGCGCCGCCCGTTCTCGCTGTCCAGGTTGCCGGTCGGCTCGTCCGCGACGAGCAGGGCCGGCTCGTGCACGACGGCCCGCGCAATCGCCGCCCGCTGGGCCTCCCCGCCGGAGAGTTGCGCCGGCGCGTGGTCGAGGCGGTGGGAGATGCCGACCCGCTCGGCCCACTCTCCCGCGCGCGCCAGCGAGGCGGACGGCTCGCGACCGGCGAGCAGCAGGGGCAGTCCGATGTTCTCGGCCACCGTCAGGGTCGGCAGCAGGTTGAAGAACTGGAACACGAAGCCGACCCGCTCGCGCCGCAACCGCGTCAGCGCGTCGTCGTCGAGCGCGTCCAGCGGGCGTCCGTCGAGCCGCACCTCGCCCGCGGTCGGACGGTCCATCGCGCCGCACAGGTGCAGCAGGGTCGACTTGCCGCAGCCGGACGGGCCGACCACCGCAACGAAGGCCCCGGCGTCCAGCGTCAGCCCGACGCCGTCGAGGGCGATGACCTCGGTGTCTCCGCGACGGTAGCGCCTGCGCAGATCGCGCGCCTCGAGAACGGCCACTGCCGATCACGATACACGAGACGCGCAGCGCCGCGCGTCACCGGCGCGACAACGCCACGTAGCCCCGCCGCGCCCGCACCTGGTGCTCCCCGCCCCGCACCCGGACCTGAATGCGGCGATATCTCCCGTCGGGCAGGCGGGTGGGCGCGTACGCCAGCGTGTACTGGTGGTTGAGTTCCTCGGCGATGCGCTCGGTAGCCGGGGCCAGCTCCGGACTGTCGGAGATCACCTCCGCGTAGCCGCCGCTCTCGGCCGTGATGTCCCGCAGCAGGCGCGCGTTGACGCGGTCGTTGATCGGCCGCCGCTCGGGGGCGTCGATGCCGACGGCGTAGACGAAGGCGTCGCTCAGCCGTATCTGCCAGCGCACGTCCTCCCGCGTGACGTCGCTGGCGGTGTCCGACCCGTCGGAGATGAGCACGACGGCGGCGCGGTCGTGGGCCCGGACGGAGAACAGCGGCAGCGCCATCATCAGGGCGTCGTAGATCGCGGTCGCCCCGTACGGACGGACGCGGTCGAGCCGTCCCCGCAGCCGGCTCGGCCCCAGCGTCCAAGGCGCCTCCAGCTTCGGATCGTGGTTGAACACCATCAGGAAGACCTCGTCGCCCGGCTCGAGCAGGTCTACCAGAAAGCGCTGCAACGCCGCCCGGGCGTCGTCCATGCGCTGCCCGAGCATGCTCTGGCTGACATCGAGGACCACGCCGAGGCTGACCGGAACTCTGCCCCTATCGAATTGGGCGATGCGCTGCGGCCGCCCGTCCTCGAAGATCTCGAAGTCGTCGCGGGTCAGATCGCCGACCAGGCGTCCCTCGGCGTCGCGCACCGTGGCCGTCACCTTGACCAGGTCGACGCCGGAGCGGAAGCGGGGCGCCGCCACCCGCTGCTCCTCCGCCGGCGCGGCACCGGCGGCGAGGGCGACGAGAAGCAGCAGCACGCCGGCCGGGCGAACGAAGGACGAGGATCGCGAGCCGTCGAACACGCGCAGGGCTCCCTCCGGGCGCTGGCACGGCCATTATAATCACGATTCCGTGAGTCCGCCCTCCTATGTGCACGGCGCCGCCGACGCGCCCCTGCTGGGCGAGACCATCGGTGCGAACCTGCGCCGCACCGTGGAACGGCATCCGGAGCTCGACGCCCTGGTCGTCGCCGCGCAGCATTTCCGGGCCACCTACCGGGAGTTCTGGGACCTGACCACTCGGCTGGCCCGCGCCCTGCTCGCGCGCGGCATCGCCCGCGGCGATCGGGTGGGCATCTGGGCGCCCAACCGCTACGAGTGGGTCGTCGCCCAGTACGCGACGGCCCGCATCGGCGCGGTGCTCGTCAACGTGAACCCGGCCTACCGGGCGCACGAGCTCGAATACACCCTGAACCAGTCGGGACTGCGCCTGCTGCTGCACGCCCGGCGCTTCCGCGCCGCCGACTACACGGCCATCGTCGGCAGCGTCCGGGCCCGCTGCCCGGCGCTGACCGAGACCGTCGCCCTGGACGACGAATGGGACACGCTGCTCGAGGAGGGGTCCGGCATCGACGACGCGGCGCTGGCCGCGCGGGAAGCGAGCCTGAGCTTCGACGACCCCATCAACATCCAGTACACCTCGGGCACCACCGGCGCCCCGAAGGGAGCCACCCTCTCGCACCACAACATCCTGAACAACGGCTACTTCTGCGGCGAGGTCCTCGGCTACACGGAGGCCGACCGGGTGCTGATCCCGGTCCCGTTCTACCACTGCTTCGGCATGGTCATCGGCAATCTCGCCTGCACCACCCACGGCGCCTGCATCGTCGCGCCGGCCCAGAGCTTCGACCCCGCCGCCACGCTGGCCGCCATCCAGGAAGAGCGGTGCACGTCGATCTACGGCGTCCCGACGATGTTCATCGCGCAGTTGAACCACGCCGACTTCGCCCGGACGGACTTCTCCTCGCTGCGCACCGGCGTCATGGCCGGCTCCCCCTGCCCGGTCGAGGTGATGAAGCAGGTCCGCGAGCGGATGAACGTAAAGGAGATCACCATCTGCTACGGGATGACGGAGACGTCGCCGGTCTCGACCCAGACCCGCGTCGACGACCCGGTCGAGAAGCGGGTCGGCAGCGTCGGCCGCATCCACCCCCACGTCGAGATCAAGGTGATCGATCCGGAGACCGGCCGGACCGTTCCGCGCGGCGCCTCGGGCGAGCTCTGCACGCGCGGCTACGTGGTGATGCTCGGGTACTGGAACCAGCCGGAGGCGACCGCCGCCGCGATAGACGCCGCGCGGTGGATGCACTCGGGCGATCTCGCGACGATGGACGACGAGGGATACCTGCGCATCGTCGGCCGCATCAAGGACATGATCATCCGCGGCGGCGAGAACGTCTA
>CAZMWA010000180.1:0-2986 GCA_964569405.1 uncultured Vicinamibacteraceae bacterium
TCGAGGACGTGGCGCGGCGCGCCGCGGTGGCCGGGTTCCTGGCGTTGGCCCCCGACGGGCTGTCGCCGGTGGGCGGCTATCCCGGCAACGACGACGACGGCCGCACGCTGCAGCGGAGCATCGATCCGGCCACGCTGGATCAGGACATGATCAACAGCGCGCGTTTCCTGAAGGGGCACGCTCTGTCCAACGGGCGCCTGGGCGCCACCGGCTTCTGTTGGGGCGGCGGCATGACCAACCGGCTCGCGACCGAGCTCGGCAGCGACCTGCAGGCCGGCGTGCCGTTCTACGGCGCCACGGCGGCCACGGCGGACGTGCCGAAGATCGAGGCGTCGCTGATGGTCATCTACGCGGAGTCGGATCCGCGCATCAACGCCATGTGGCCGGAGTACGAGACGGCGCTGCAGGCCAACAACGTCGACTACGAGATGCACATGTTCCCGGGGACGCTGCACGGCTTCCACAACAACTCGACGCCGCGCTACAACGAGGCGGCCGCGAACCTGGCGTGGAACCGCACGGTGGGCTTCTTCCGGCGGCACCTCGCCGCGTAGTACTCGATTCCGCTCCCCGGAGAGCCGTCCTGGCCTCCGGGGGGCGCTTCCGTTCCCTTGGACGAGGCGCAAGACGCCTGCGGAGACCCCTCCTCTCGGCTGTTTCTTTCCCGGAAGGCTGCAGTCCGTCGGTGCCGGGTACGAATCGGTGACGGCCGCCGCTGGTGGCAGTTACTGGTTGGCGGCCGCCGGCGCCGATACGTCGCGCAGGCGCTCCTGCACGGTTCCCGGTATTCCCAGCCGGGCGTCGGCGCCGAGACGCTCGAGCAGCGCCGCGGTCTGCGGCCAGCTCTGGAACTGGAAGGACTGCTTGGACCCCTCCGCCATCCGGTAGGCGGTGCGGCCCCGGAAGTCGCGGGCGTCGATGGCGGCCCCCTGCGCCACCAGGTACTCGATCACCTCGTTCAACCCGCGGAACGCGGCCCCGTGCAGGGCCGTGAATCCCGCCTCGTTGACCGCGTTCACGTCCGCTCCCGCCTCGAGCAGGATCTCGACCGCATGCTCCGCGCCCGGGGACCGGGCGCCGCGCGGCTCGCGCGGCGTGTACGTCGAGCGGCCGAGTCCCGCCGCCACCATCAGCGGCGTCGTGCCGTCGTAGGTGGTCATGTGCGGGTCGGCCCCCGCGGCCAGGAGCAGGCGGAGGATCTCGCCACTGGCGCGGCTCGCGGCTCCTTCGACGGCTCCCGTGCCCTCGGGCCTTCCGAAGCGGATGTCCTTGACCCGCGCGTTCGCGCTGTAGGCGGCGATCCACAAGGGTGTCGCGCCGAGCAGATCGCCGGTGCCGACGGCGAACGGCTCGAACGCGCCCTTCTTCGGGTAGCCGATGTAGCTCATGAACATGGCCGACGCCGCGACGCGCGCGTTCGGGTCCGCCCCGCGGGCCAGCAGCGCCTTCACCAGCGGCAGCGCGCGCACCGGATCGAAGGCCGAGCTGCCCCGCGTGCTGTAGCGCGCGCCGCCGCCGTGGCGCCGGTTCCAGTCGGCCAGCCAGGTGTCGACGCGGCCGACCGCGGCGTGCAGGGCCGTCACGCCGCCCATGGCGCCGTCCGGGTTCGCGCCCCGATCGAGCAGGAACCGCGCGAAGTCGTCGTGGCCGCGGACGATCGCGTAGGGCAGGGCGTGGGTGCCGTCGACGCCGGTGTGGTTCACGCCGACCCCCGCGTCGAGCAGGAGGCGGGCCATCGGGACGTCGCCGTTGCGCGCGGCGAACAACAGAGGCGTGAAGCCGGCGGCGGTCGAGGCCCGCGGGTCGGCGCCGGCGTCGAGCAGCGCACGGACGCTGTCCGCATGCGACTCGGCGACCGCCCACATCAGCGCCGTGCTGCGGGTCTCCGCCGTGCCGGCGTCGATGTCCGCGCCATGCTCCACGAGCTGGTTCACGACCTGCGCGCTCCCGGTCCGGGCGGCAATCATCAGGGCGGTGAGGCCGCTGGTCTGGGCCGCGTCCACGTCGGCCCCCGCGGCCAGGAGCCGGCCGACCATGGCCGGGCTCGCGTTCTCCGCGGCCCGCTGCAGCGGCGTCACGCCATTGTCGTCCGCGGCATCGACGTCGGCCCCGGCCCGCAGCAGCAGGTCGACCACGTCGGGGTCGTCGCGGTGGGCGGCCCAGAGAAGCGCCGTGGCGCCGTCCGCCCGCGGCGTGTCGGGGTCGACGCCCGCGTCGAGCAGGGCGCGCAAGGCCGCCCGGTCCTGCGCGGCGGCGGCGGCGACGAGATCCTGATGCCGACCGGGCGCGCCGGCGGCCTCGGGCGCGGCGCCCGCAACGGCGGACGCAAGCAGCAGCGCTACGAACCGTGCGGCGACCCGGCGGCGGTAGTGGACGTCCATCGGTCTCTCCCTGCCTGTCCGTCACTGCAACGACCGACCCTTCGCTCTCCCTGCGGCAGGGCCGGGATCCGGCGCACGAAGCCGGCTGCCGCCGCTGCTGCCTCAGCGGGTCACGGTGACCGTGAGGTTCTCGCCGGTCTGCAACGCGCCGTCCCCGGCGACGGCGCGCAGCACGTACGTTCCCGGCTCGTCGAAGGTGGCGTCCACCTCCCAGCGTCCGTCCGGCGGGACGGGCGGCAGGATGTAGGGCGGCGACCACGGCGAATTCGAGTAGACGCGGGTGTCCTGCCACGTCTTCAACTGGTGCGGTCCGAACGTGACCTGCGACGCGTCGCCGCGGTAGACCATCCACGCGAACCGCAGGCCGGGCGGGTTGCCGGGCACGATCTGCCGGGGCGGCGTGTAGGCGGGGTGCGGCCGTCCGGTCTCCACCCGTGGCGGCTCGTAGTTGCCGGACGGCAGGCCGTCGTCGCCGACGAACGCCACCAGCCGCAGCGGCTCCCCGACGCGCGCGCGCCGCGGCTGGTCGACGGCGAGGCTCAGGTTCGGGAACTCGTTGTCCCGCCACTCGTCGCGCACGCGGCCGAAGTTGGCGCCCATCTCGG
>CAZMWA010000181.1:0-7401 GCA_964569405.1 uncultured Vicinamibacteraceae bacterium
GGCGGGTGCACGACCCCACGGCGCGGCGCATGGGCGGGGTGGCGGGCCACGCGGGGCTGTTCAGCACCGCCCGCGACCTCGCGCGGTTCTGCGTGATGCTGCTCGGCGGCGGGGCCCACGACGGCGTCCGTCTGCTCGCCCCCCTGACGGTGGCCCGCATGACCCGCGTCTCCACCCCGCCGCGCCTCGCCGACCGTCGCGGGCTGGGATGGGACGTCGACTCGCGGTTCTCGTCCAACCGCGGCGACCTGTTCCCCGTCGGCTCCTACGGCCATACCGGCTTCACCGGCACCTCGCTCTGGCTCGACCCGGCGTCGGAGACCTTCGTCGTCTTCCTGTCGAGCCGCGTGCACCCCGCGGGCGGGGGCAACGTGACGGCCCTGCGCGGCCAGGTCGCGACGGTGGTCGCCTCCGCCCTGCGCGACCCGCCCTCGCCTCCCCGCGGTCCGGTGTGGACGGGCATCGACGTGCTGCGCGAGGAGGGCTTCCGGCGGCTGTCCGGCCGGCGGGTGGGCCTGCTCACGAACCGGACCGGCCGCGCCAGGGACGGCGTGCCGACCATCGACCTCCTCGCGACGGCGCCCGGGGTCGAGCTCGTGGCGTTGTTCAGTCCCGAGCACGGCATCCGCGGCGAGCGGGACGGCCCCGTCCCGTCGGGCCGCGACGTCCGCACCGGACTCCCCGTCCACTCTCTCTACGGGGAGACGCGCCGCCCGACGGACGCGATGCTGCGCGGCCTCGACACGGTGGTGGTCGACGTGCAGGACGCCGGCGCCCGTTTCTACACCTATGCCACCACGATGGCCTACGTGCTCGAGGCGGCGGCGCGGCGCGGGCTGCGCGTGGTCGTGCTCGATCGCCCCAACCCCATCGGCGGCGCCGCCGTCGAGGGGCCGCGCCTCGACGAGGAGTCGCTCGGCTTCACCGGCTACTTCCCGTCCCCGGTACGGCACGGCCTCACCCTGGGCGAGCTGGGGCGACTGTTCAACGGAGAGCGGCAGATCGGGGCCGACCTGGAGGTGGTGCCCATGCGGGGCTGGACCCGCGCTCACTGGTTCGACGAGACCGGCCTGACGTGGGTCGACCCGTCGCCGAACCTGCGCAACCTCCACCAGGCCGCGCTCTATCCCGGCATCGGCGCCGTCGAGGGCGCAAACCTGTCGGTGGGGCGCGGCACCGACACGCCGTTCGAGCAGATCGGCGCCCCGTGGATCGACGGCCCCGCCCTCGCCCGCGAGCTGAACCGCGCCGGCCTGCCAGGCCTCCGCGTCTACCCCGTGGCGTTCACCCCCGACGGCAGCCGGTACGCGGGGGAGCTCTGCCATGGGGTCTTCTTCATCGTCACCGACCGCGAGGCGCTACGGCCCGTGCGCCTCGGCCTCGAAGTGGCGGCGGCCCTCCACCGGCTGCACGGGGACGCGTTCGAGCTCGGCGCGGTGGCGCGCCTGTTCGGGTCGCGGGCGATGACGGCCCGCATCCGCGCCGGCGACCCGACCTGGGAGATCGCCGCCGCCTGGGACGACGGCGCCGCCGCCTGGCGGCGCTTGTCGGCGCCGTATCTGCTGTATGACTGAACGGGACGAAGATGGGGGACCGGACTCATGAGGCGGGCCGGCCGGCTGGTGATCGTGATCCTGGCGGCGGGGTGCGTGGCTCGGCCCCCCGTGACCTTCAATGTCCCCGATCGACTGGACCGCTGGGCGCGCGTCACGGCCATTCCACCCGGCGCGGAGATCCGGGTTTGGTGTAGGGGCTCGGCGGCCGCCGACCATGGCCGCTTCGTGGGCGCGGATGACGAGGAGGTCGTGCTGGAAGCGGATGACGGAACGACGGCGGTCGTGGCCCGCACGCTGGTGACACGCGTGTCCGTCGTGTCGGGAAAGCCCTATCGGCGGTACCTCCGCAACGGGGTCCGGACCGGTCTGCTTCTCGGCGCCGTCGGTCTGGGTCTGGTCGCCGCCGCGACGCCCGACGATGCCGCGAGCTGCCGCTAGAGCAGCGGCGGCCGCCGGCGGCGCGCAGCCGCGCCCGCAAGAGACCGCGTCGGACCCCGCCGTCAACCGCCGGCGTCGCGCGGCGGGCGCCGCCGTCGCCGGGATGCTCCTGCTCGCCATCGCCGGCGCCGTCCATCCCGACGTGCCGGCCCTGGCGGCGGCGGTGCCGGCGTGGGCCGCCCTGGCCCTGCTCTGGCCCGGACTCGGCCGGCAGCAGCACGTGCAGGCGCTGGCGTTCATCGGGGCCGGCGCGGCGGCCCTGGTCTGGGCCGCCGGCCGCGGCGCGCCGCTGGATCTCGAGGGCGTGCTGGCGCAGAACCAGCCGATCCTGTCGATGCTGGCCGCGGTCACCGCGTTGCGCCTGCTGAACCCGCGGCCGCGCGCCGACGAGCCCGAGCTGCCGCGCGGCGTGGGCGCCTACCTGCGCAGCATGCTGGGGGTGCACGCCTTCGGCGCCATCATCAACGTGTCGGCCGTGGTCATCATGGCGGACCGGCTGGCCCGGGTCCGGCCCCTCGAGCCGGACCAGGCGCAACTGCTGAGCCGGGCGTTCAGCGCCGTCGCCTTCCACTCGCCGTTCATCGGCGGCGTCGCGCTCGCCCTGGCCTTCACGCCCGGCTCGAACCCGCTGGTGCTGATGGCGTACGGCGTGCCCCTGGCCCTCGCCGCGTTCCTGCTGCTGGCGTGGTACGCGTACGGCGGCCGCTGCGAAGACATCGAGAACTTCCGCGGCTACCCCGTCCACCCCGAGGATCTTCGAGTGCCGGTAGCCCTCGGCGCGGCGGTGCTCGGGGCCGCCGCCCTGACGTCCGGCTACTCCGTGCTGTCGTTGATCACGGTGCTCACGCCGCTCGTGGTGGCCGCGGCGCTGCTCCGGCGGGGCGGCGTGCGGAAGTTGCGCGACGGGTTGGACGACTACGTCGGCACCCGCGCCCCACAGATGGGGAACGAGCTGGCGCTGTTCCTCGGCGCCGGGGTCATGGCGGCAGGCCTGACGGCGGCCTCGTCGGCAGCCGGCGGCTGGGTGTTCTTCGACCGTCTGGACGCCTTCAACGCGAGCCTGCTGGTGCTCGCCTGCATCGTGACGTCGGCCGCCTGCATCCATCCCGTGGTGATCGTCGGCGTCGTGGCGCCGCTGGTGGAGCGGATCGACCTCGACCCGACGTTCCTCGCCGTGACGCTGGCGATGGGCTGGGGCCTGGGGTGCGCGGTGAACCCCATGTCGGGCGTCAACGTGATTCTCTCGAGCCGGTACGGGGTCAGCAATTGGCGCCTCGCCCGCGGCAACCTCGCCTTCAGCGCTACCCTGTGCGCCGTCGCGGTCGGACTGCTCTACCTCTATCAGGCCGTTCGATTGTAGGCGTCTCAAGAGATCGGCGCGGCCCGGCGGGAAGGTCGGCTCGCCGCCGAGCCGACGACCCCGGGGCAGGCCCGCGAACCACGGCCGCCTCGGCCGGGCGCCGACGGCCGGCATCCGCGCGCCTCGACCGCCACCGGCGCCCGGCGTCCGATGCACCCCCGTGGGCCTGAACTCCCAGGGCCGACTCCACCGCCGACCGCGCCCGCACCGCTTGACCACCGCTCTCGAAACGCCGACTCACACGTCGGCCTGCGCCGGCCCCTCTTGCACCACCGGGTCACTCCTTCGTCACCGGGCTCGACTTGCGCTCCCGGGGATGATGTGCAAAGCTACAAAAAAGCGGCAACTTGGCCCCGGATCGACGAGGCACGCGACAAATCAGTTACCGACAGAATCCGACTCGATCGCAAGAAGCTGATCAAGAGTCGCGGGGGCGGCAAAATGGCCCGCAAGTCCGCTGGCGCGATACCCGGCGCCCTTGAAACGCTCCTCCGCAACGCGATCTCCCGGCAACGCGGCCGAGCCATTCTGGCGCGGTACGAGAGGCCGGACAACCGTCGCAGTCTGTTGCAGCTGGCGGTCACCCTGGCATTGTACGGCGTCGCGTGGGTCGTTCTGCTCCGGAGCGCGGAGATCGGCTACTGGCTGGCTGCGATCGTCGCGTTGCCTGCGGCGGGTCTGATGGTGCGGCTGATCATCATTCAGCACTACTGCACTCACGGCTCGTACTTCACGTCGCAGCGGGTGTGCGACGCCGTCGGCAGGGTGGTCGCGGGGCTGGTGCTGACGCCCTACGACTACGCCAAGAGGATTCACGCAGAGCACCACGCCCACTCCGGCAACCTGGACAAGCCCCTGGGCAGTGACCTCCCCACGCTCACGGTCGCCGAGTACCGCGCGCTGGGGTGGTGGGGCCGGCTGGCGTATCGCTTGCAGCGGAACCCCTGGATGATGGGCGTTCTGGTTCCGGCGCAGTTCCTGTTCATGAACCGTTTTCCCGCGTCCGCGCCGCGTTCCTGGGCGCGGGAATGGCGCTCCGTGTGGTGGACCAACGCCGCCCTGGCGGCGGTGCTGGTGGGCATCTGGCTTGCTGCCGGGGTTGAACGTCTCGTACAGGTCGTGATCGTCCAGGGCATGATCACGCTGTATGCAGGTGCGTTCTCCGGCGTGATCAACCACGCGCAGCACCAGTTCGAGGACGCCTACTGGCGCCGGTCGGGCGAGTGGGACTTCTTCGAGGCCGGGTTGCGAGGCTCGTCCTGGCTCGCACTCCCGAAACCGCTGCAGTGGCTTACCGCCAGCATCGGTCTGCACCACGTGCACCATCTGAGCCCCCGCATTCCGAACTACCGCCTGCAGCGCTGTCACGACGAGAATCCGACACTGTGGTCCGCCCACCGAATCACGTTGTGGCAAGCGTTGAAGGCACTGCCTCTGGCGCTCTGGGACGAACGGCGCGGCAAGCTGATTTCGTTCGGCGAATACCGTCGCCAGTACCGCGGGCCGGCCCAATCAGTGGCCGTGGGTCGATGAAGGTGGTTTGGCGCCATGGCGTTGAACGGCGGCATCGCATGGCTGGCGCACAACCCGGTCGCCGCCAACCTCCTGATGGTCCTCATCGTGGCGGCCGGGCTGACGGCGGCCACGGAGATCGTCGACGAGGCGTTTCCGCAAGCCGATCTGGACGTGATCGGCATTGACGTGCCCTTTCTCGGAGCGGCGCCCGAGGATGTCGAGGCAGGGGTCGTCCTGCGGGTCGAGGAAGCCATCCAGAACATCCAGGGCGTCAGGCGGATCCAGTCGACGGCGAGCCCGGGCAGTGCGTCGGTCCGACTCGAACTCGAGCTCGGCGCCGACGCCCAGCGCGTGTTGGACGAGGTCACCACCGCTGTCCGGGCGATCACGACGTTCCCCGCCGCCACTGAAGAGCCGACCATCCGCAGGCCGATCGTCCGCAATCAAGTTCTCGTCATTGCCATCTCCGGCGCCGTCGACGTCGCCACCCTGAAGTCGATCGCCGAACAGGTGCGCGACGAGTTGCTCACCTTGCCGGAGGTCAGCCAGGTAGACGCAGCCGGCGTCCCACCGTATGAAATCTCCATCGAGGTGTCGGAGGCGGCGCTGCGCACGCACCAACTGACATTCGACGATGTGACCCGCGCCGTGCGGCGCTCCTCGATCGATATTCCCGGCGGATCGGTGCGCAGCGAACGGGGAGACGTTCTGCTGCGCACGGTCGGGCAAGCCTACCGGGGGGCCGACTACGAAAGCCTCGTATTGTTGGCGCGGCCCGACGGCACCCGCCTGTTGCTGGGTGACGTGGCGACCGTCGTCGACGGTTTCGCCGAAACGGAACAGCTCGCCCGCTTCGACCAGGCTCCGGCCGTCATGCTGTACGTCTTCCGGGCCGGCAGCCAGAGCACGACGCAAACGTCGGCCGCGGTGCACGACTACGTCGACCGCCTCGGCCCCCGGTTGCCCGACGGCATCGCGCTGACCATCTGGCAGGATCAGTCGCCGGCGATCGACGACCGGCTGGCGATCATGCTGCGCAACGGCGCCGCGGGCCTGGTTCTCGTTCTCGTCGTGCTGACGTTGTTTCTCGAGATTCGGCTCGCCATCTGGGTCGGCCTCGGAATACCGATCGCGTTCCTCGGCGCCATCGCGCTGATGCCGGGGCTGGGCGTGTCGATGAACATGGTCTCCAGCTTCGCATTTCTCCTGGCGCTCGGCATCGTCGTCGACGACGCCATCATCGTCGGCGAGAACATCTACCGCCATCAACGGGCAGAAAGGGACAATTTGCGCGGCGCCGTGGAGGGTGTGCGAGAAATTTGCAGGCCGGTCATCTTCGCCGTCCTGACGACAGTGGTCGCGTTTCTGCCGCTGTTGTTCGTGCCCGGCTTGGCGGGAGACATGTTCGGGGTCATTCCGCTCGTCGTCGTCCCTTGCCTGCTCTTCTCGCTTCTCGAATCGCTGGGCATCCTGCCTGCCCACCTGGCGCACGCGCGCCGGCGGCGGGCGGCCGGCTCATGGTTGCGGTTTCAGCGGCGCATCGCGGACGGGCTCGTGCGGGTCGCCCGGTCCGTCTACGGGCCGATGCTGGAGGTGGCGTTGCGCTGGCGGTACGTCACCGCCGCGATCGGGATCGCCGCCCTGACGCTGAGCGGGGCCCTTGTCTTGAGCGGCCGGCTCGCCTTGCGTTTCTTTCCATCCGTCGAGTCCGAGTTCATCACGGCCGCGGTGACGATGCCGCTGGGCACGCCGATCGAGGCCACCTTGCAGGCGGTCGAGAAGTTCGAGGCCGGCGCCTCGCGGTTGCGCGCCAGGCTCGAAGAAGAGACGGGCATGGACCACTTCCGGCACGTGGCGGCGATCGTCGGCGACCAAGGGCTGGCGGCAGGCGGCGCCAGCCCGACGGGGCGGACGGGCAACTCCGCCAACGCCCCGCACCTTGCAGAAGTAACCGTCGAGCTTGCATCCCCGGAGCATCGTTCGTACACGAGCGAGGAGCTCGGCATCCTGTGGCGAGAGCATACCGGCCCCGTCCCGGAAGCCGACTCGGTGGCGCTCATTGCTTCATTGATGAGCACGAGCGAGTCCGTCGACGTGGAGCTCGCAGGACAGGACATGGACGCGCTGCGTTCCGCCGCCGCGGCCCTCGCGGGCCGGCTGGCGGAGTATGCGGGTGTCTATGAGATCGCCGATTCGTTTCGCACCACGAGGGCGGAGATGCGACTCGACATCCGGCCCGCGGCCGAAACGCTCGGGTTGCGCCGGCAGGATCTCGGCCACCAGGTGCGGCAGGCGTTCTACGGCGAGGAGGCGCAGCGCATCCAGCGCGGTCGGGACGACATCCGCGTCATGGTGCGCTATCCGCGCGACGACAGGCGATCGCTCGGGACTCTCGAGAACATGCGCATCCGCACGCCGGACGGCGGGCAGGTGCCGTTCGGCCAGGTGGCGCGGCTGGAGGCCGCGCGCGGCTCGACGTCGATTGCGCGCGTCGACGGCAACCGCACCGTGGATGTGACCGCGTCGGTGGAC
>CAZMWA010000182.1:0-11284 GCA_964569405.1 uncultured Vicinamibacteraceae bacterium
CGTGTGGGGCGAGCTTTAGTTTGGATGGGGCTGCACCCCAAACCCCCGGCGTCCGCTTGCGGGGACCCCTTCGCCCCGCGCCGCTCCCGCCGAGGCGCGCCGTGCGCGCCTTGGGCCACCGTGGAGATCGCTCCGGTGGCCCTTTCAGCAGCCGGGAGGCGAGGCGCCGGACGGGCCGCGCGTTGCTCTATACTGGCGCGACTCCGCATGCTGTACCGAGGTCAGACGCTCGGCAAGTACAAGATTGTCGCCCCCCTCGGCAGCGGCGGGTTCGCCGTCGTGTACCTCGCCCGGGACACCTGGATCGACAAGGACGTGGCGATCAAGGTCCCTCATCGACAGAACATCAACTTCGCCGAGCTGCTGCGCGAGCCGCGCCTGCTGGCAGCGCTCGATCATCCCAACATCGTCTCGATTACGACCGCCGAGAAGCAGGAGAACGTCTTCTTCATCGTCATGGAGTACGTGCAGGGAGACACGCTCGAGGAGCTCATCGGCGGCGGGGCGATGGACGTGCGCAAGGCGCTCGATTTCGCCCGGCAGGCGTGCGAGGCCGTCAGGCACGCGCACGGGCAGGGCGTCATTCATCGCGACCTGCGGCCCCCGAACATGCTGGTGTCGAGGGCGGGCGTGCTCAAGGTGGCCGACTTCGGCACGTCGCGCTTCATGGAGATTGCCGCGCGCGGCACGACCGTCATCGGCAGCCCCGCCTACATGGCGCCGGAGCAGTTCGAGGGCAAGGCCGTCTTCGCCTCGGACATCTACTCGCTCGGGGTCACGATGTACCAGATGCTCACCGGCGTGATGCCGTACGAGACGCCGACGCCCACCAGCCTCGACCGGCTGCTGCGCGGCGACCTCGTGCGGCCGCCGCGCGTCCACGCGCCGTCGATTCCGGCCTCGGTCAACGACCTCGTGATGAAGGCGATGGCGCCCGACCTGTCGCAGCGGTACCGCAGCGCGGAGGAGCTTCTCGACGCGCTCGAGACGGTCCGCGCGCGCCGCGATCGGCGGGCCGGAGGCCATGCGCCGGCGGCGGGCCAGGACGCCGCGCCGGCTCGGACCGGCCCGCGCCCGCGCCGGCCGCCGGACACGGCCGGCGCGACGTTCTGCTGGCAGTGCCGCAAGCCGCTGCACGCACGCGCCGCCCGCTGTCCGTTTTGCGGGGAGATCCAGTGATGCTACACTGAACATCGTCGTAACGTATTCACCAGACAACACTTTGGCAGGACAACCAGGACAACGATGAGCTTCGGTTCCGGCAGGATCTGGATGAACGGCACGTTCGTCGACTGGGCCGACGCCAAGATCCACGTCGCTGCGCATGTCGTCCACTACGGCAGCGGCGTGTTCGAAGGGGCGCGCTGCTACGACACGCCGAAGGGTGCCGCGTGCTTCCGCCTCGACGCCCACATCCGGCGGCTCTACGACTCGGCGAAGATATACCGCATGGAATGCGACGTCGGCCCCGCCGCGCTCCACGCGGCGGTGCTCGACACGATTCGGCACAACGGCTACCAGGCGTGCTACATACGGCCGCTCATGTACCGCGGCTATCACACGCTCGGCGTCAATCCCTTCGCCTGCCCGGTCGACGTGGCCATCCTCGTCTGGGAGTGGGGCGCGTACCTCGGTGAGGACGCCCTGGAGGACGGGGTCGACGTCCAGGTGAGCTCGTGGGGGCGCGGCGCGCCGAACCGCTTCCCCTCGCTCTCGAAGGCCACCGCGAACTACGCGAACTCGCAGCTCATCAAGATGGAGTCGGTGCTCCACGGCTATGCCGAAGGGATCGCCCTCGACCCGATGGGCTTCCTCAGCGAGGGCAGCGGCCAGAACCTCTTCCTGGTGCGCGACGGCGTGATCGCGACCCCGCCCATCGGCACCTCGACGCTGGCGGGGATCACGCGCGACGTCGTCATCACCGTCGCGCGCGACCTCGGGTTCACGGTGCGCGAGGAGCTGCTGCCGCGCGAGGCGCTGTACATCGCCGACGAGGTGTTCTTCACGGGGACCGCCGCCGAGATCACCCCGATCCGCTCCGTGGACAAGATCACCATCGGCAGCGGCCGGCGCGGGCCGGTCACCGAGGCGATTCAGCGGCGCTTCTTCGACATCATCAACGGCCGCGCGCCGGACACCCACGGCTGGCTGACGTACGTCTACCCCGAGGCCGAACGGCCCACCGCCGCCGAGGCGGCCGCGGGGACCCCGTAGGCTCCACCGGCGTCCGCGCGGCCGATGCCCGACCCGTACCAGGCCGGACTCGCGATGCTGTCGCGTCGGGAGCTGTCCACGGCGCAGGTCAGGGAGCGCCTCGCGCACAAGGGGTTCGACCCGGACACGATCGAGGACGCCCTCGGACGACTGCGCGAGGTGCGTGCGCTCGACGATGCGCGCACGGCGCAGGCGCTGGCGCACCGCTCGCACGTCCGGATGCACGGCCGCCTGCGGGCGGTGCGGGAGCTGGAGGGACGGGGTATCGACCGCGGCCTCGCGCTGCGCGCCGTCGACGCCGCCTACCAGGAGGTCGACGAGGGCGAGCTGATCGCGCGCGCCCTCGCCCGGCGCCTGCGCGGACCCATCGAGACGCCGGCGGCGCTGCGCCGCCTGTACCACTATCTCGTCCGCCAGGGCTTCGACGGCGCGGCGGCCAGGGCGGCGCTGGCGCCGCACGCCGCGCCCCGGGCCGCGGGCGACGGCGCCGACTGAAGGGGCTGTGAAAGAATGGGACGACGATGACCTCGGGGGAGATCCGCCAGAGCTTCCTGACGTTCTTCGAGCAGCGCGGGCACCGCGTGGTGCCCAGCTCCCCGCTCGTGCCGGCCGACGATCCGACGCTGCTGTTCACGAACGCCGGCATGAATCAGTTCAAGCAACTGTTCCTCGGCCAGGAGACGCGCAGCTACCGGCGGGCCACCACCTCCCAGAAGTGCATGCGCGTCAGCGGCAAGCACAACGACCTCGAAAACGTAGGCCCCTCGCTGCGCCACCATACGTTCTTCGAGATGCTCGGCAACTTCTCGTTCGGCGACTACTTCAAGGCGGAGGCCATCCCGTTCGCCTGGGAGCTGCTGACCGAGGTCTGGAAGCTGCCCCCCGAGCGTCTCCACGCCACGGTGTTCAGGGGCGAGGACGGCATCCCGCGCGACGACGAGGCGCATGCCGTCTGGCGCCGGCTCGTACCGGCGGAGCGCATCGCCGAGATGGGCGCGGCGGAGAACTTCTGGGCGATGGGCGACACGGGTCCGTGCGGCCGCTGCTCGGAGGTCCACTACCATCGGGGCGACCACCTGCCCTGCGGCGCGCCCACGTGCCGCGGCATCGACTGCGACTGCGATCGGTACGTCGAGATCTGGAACAACGTCTTCATGGAATTCGAGCGCCGCGCGGACGGCTCGCTGTCCCCGCTGCCGGCCCCGTCGATCGACACCGGCATGGGACTCGAGCGCATCGTGGCCGTGCTCCAGGACAAGCTCTCCAACTACGACACGGACCTCTTCACGCCGCTGCTGGCGGCCATCGGCGAGCGCGCGGGCACGGCGTACGGCCCGCTCGCCGGGAAGGCGCCGGACGACCCCGGCGACGTCTCGCTGCGCGTCATCGCCGACCACCTGCGCGCCATCACGTTCCTGATCGCCGACGGCGTGGTCCCCTCGAACGAGTGGCGCGGATACGTCCTGCGCAAGATCATGCGGCGCGCCATGCGCCACGGCAAGAAGCTGGGCCTGACCGAGCCGTTCCTGCACGATCTCACCGGCGTGGTGATTGCGGAGATGGGCTCGGCGTACCCGGAGCTGGAGACCAATCGCGACGTCGTCGCGTCCGTCGTGCGCCGCGAGGAGGAGCAGTTCGAGCGGGTGCTGCGCGACGGTCTGCCGCGTCTGGAGGCCGCGCTCGCCGAGGCGGAGGCCGGCGCGCGACCGGTGGGCGGCGAGACCGCGTTCCGGTTGTACGACACGTTCGGCGTGCCCCTCGACTTCATCGAGGACCTCGCGCAGTCGCGCGGCGTGGGCGTCGACCGCGAAGGCTTCGAGCAGGAGCTGGAAGCGCAGCGCGCCCGTGCCCGCGCGGGCGCTGCGTTCGGCGGCGGACAGCAGGCGGCGTTCGCGGTCGACGCCGGTCCGTACATGATGACCGCATCCGGCGAGCCGCACTTCGGACCGCAGGCGTTCACCGGCTACGACGGCACGTCGACCCGTAGCGGCGTCACGCACCTCTTCCGGCGCGACGGGGAGGGAACGAGGCTCACGGGGGTCGAGGCGCTCGAGGCCGGCGAGGCCGGGTACGTCGTCCTCGAGCAGACGCCCTTCTACCTCGAAGCCGGCGGCCAGGTTTCCGACACCGGCCGGCTGCTGGCGGACGGCGTCGACGCCGCGGTCGACGACGTCGTCCGGCTGCAGCCCGACTGGCCGCGCATGCACGTGGCCGCGGTGCGCGCGGGTGCGCTGCGCGCCGGCGACGAGGTCACGGCCGAGGTGGACGCCGAGCGCCGCGACGACATCCGCCGCAACCACACGGCGACGCACCTGCTGCACGCCGCCCTGCGCGCCGTCGTCGGCAGGCACGTGCGGCAGGCCGGGTCGCTCGTCGCGCCCGATCGCCTGCGCTTCGACATCACGCACCACGAGCCGGTCGCGCCGGACCAGTTGCGCGAGATCGAGCGCCTCGTCAGCAGCCATGTCTTCGGCAACGTGGCGGTCGAGACCGAGGAGCGGTCGACCGAGGAGGCGATTGCCGCCGGGGCCATGGCGCTGTTCGGCGAGAAGTACGGCGACCGGGTGCGCGTCGTCACCGTGCCGGGCTTCTCCGTCGAGCTGTGCGGCGGCACCCATTGCCGGGCGACCGGCGACATCGGCCCGTTCGTCATCACGCACGAGGGCGGCGTGGCGGCCGGGGTCCGGCGCCTCGAAGCCGTGACCGGCGCCGCGGCCGTGCGCCTGCTCCAGCAGCGGGGCGACGCACTCGGCGGCCTCCTGCACCTGCTCGGCACGACCGCCGAGCACGCCGTGTCGACCGTCAGGAAGCTGCAGGCGGACGCCAGGCGCCTGGCGCGCGACGTCGAGCGGCTGAAGGTCGAGGCGGCCATGGGCAGCGCGGGCGAACCGCGGTCGGACGAGGCGCTGGAGATAGCCGGCGTGAAGCTGGTGACACGCCAGGTGCAGGCGCTCGATCCGCAGGCGCTGCGCACCCTCGCCGACTCGCTCCGCGACCGCGTCGGCAGCGGCGTCGTCGTGCTGGCCGCGGACAACGACGGCAAGGTGGCGCTGATCGTCGCGGTCACGCCCGATCTGACCGATCGGGTCCACGCGGGACGGATGGTCCAGGCGCTGGCCCCCATCATCGGCGGGCGGGGCGGCGGCCGCGCCGATTTCGCGCAAGCCGGCGGACGACAGCCGGAGCAGGTCGGGGCGCTCCTTGCCGAGAGTCGCGCCCTCGTGGACCGCATGCTTGCCGCGGGCCGCGCGGCCAACGCCGGGTAGAACGCCGTGCCCCGGGAGTTGGCCGCTTCGGACGCCGGCGCCCCCCAACGGCTCCGTCTGGACGTGTGGCTCGACGTCGCCTGCGTGTGCAAGACGCGCTCGGCAGCCCGGCAGGCCTGCCTGGGCGGCAAGATCACCGTGAACGGGACGCGCGCGAAGCCGCACCGCGAGATCGCACCGGGCGACCGCATCGAGGTCACGACCGCGAGCGGGCGGCGGCGCGAGCTGGTCGTCAGGGCCGTCGCCCCGCGGCACGTGGCGAAGCCGGAAGCGCGGGCCCTCTACGAGGACGTCACGCCCCCGCCGACGCCGGAAGAGGTCGAGCTGCGCGAGCTGCTGCGGCTGGCCGGACCGGCTCCCGGCAGCCGGAAGGGTACACCGGACCGCCGCGAGCGCCGCCGGCATGGGAAACCGTGGTGAAGACCCCGCGGCGCACCGGGAGGGCCAGGCACCCGGATGGCAAGCGGAGGAATCACGAAGCGATCGTCCGCGGTGATCCCAGGCGCGCACGGCGCAGCCCCGTCTGAATGAAGCAAGCGCCGGCGCAGCCGGCGCAAGGCGCGCACGGCGCGCCCCGGCGGGAGTGGCGCGGGGCTGCGGGTCCCCGCAAACGGACGCCGGGGGTGCGGGGCGCAGCCCCGTCTGAACTTAGACGCGGCGCTCGGGACCGTCTATAATGGGCGGCTGGAACAGGGGAAGGATACCGAGGAAGTGGCGAACCACAAGTCCGCGCTCAAGGCGCATCGTCGGAACGTGAAGACGCGCGCGCACAACCGCGAGCTTCGGCGCCGACTGCGGCGGGCGCTCAAGGCGGCGCGCGTCGCCATCGACGGCAGCGACGCCGCGGTCGCCGAGAAGCTCCGCGGCACCGTGTCGCTGATCGACAAGCTGGCCGGCAAGGGGATCATCCACGGGAACGCGGCGGCGCGCTACAAGTCCAGACTGTCACGGCGCGCGGCGAACGCCTCCGCCGCGGCCTGACGGCCGGCCGGCCCCTCTCCCGGCCGCCTCGCACAGCCGCACCACCAGACGCTCGAGCAGCACCCGCGGTGCGCCCGCGGACCGCTTCAAGGCGATATCGGTCCTGAAGATCGCATCGATGCCCTGCGGCACGCGGGCCGGCGGCAGGCGGCTCCGCGCAACCCAGGCCAACTGGCCCAGCACCACGTAGGGCACGGCGCCCTGCTCGAGCGCGCGGCCGAGCTCGCGCAAGGCGACGGCCGTCTGCCCCCGCTCGATCGCCCGCGTCACGGCCCAGTCGTCGTACGCCGCCGCGGGTCCGGCCACGCTCCGCACGTCGGCGGCGCCGACCGCCGGTGCGTCGCCGACGTACAGCAGCAGCCGCTCGACCTCGTCGCGCAGCCGGTTCGCGTCGGGGCCGATCCGCTCGGCCAGGAGCCGGATGACGGCAGGCTCCATGCGCTTGCCGGCGGCGGTCACCTTCGTCCGGATCCAGCGCCCGGCGTCGGCGACCGATTCGAGGCCGCCGCAGCGCACCACGGTCGCGCGGGCCAGCAACCGGCGGGTCAGGCCGCGGCGCTCGTCGAGCGGGCCGCTGACGAGTACAAGGGAGGCATGGTCGGGCGGCTGCGCGATGAACGCGTCGAGCGCCTCGGCGTCGCGCGCGGCGCCCGCCTGCTCCCGCTTCGGCTGCAGCGCCCGCTCGGCGTGGCGCACGATGACGAGACGCCGCGGCGCCATCATCGGGAGCGTGCGCGCGGCGTCGAGCACGACCCCCAGCGGGGTCTCCCCGCCGTGGAAGCGATCGACGTTGAAGGCGCGCAACCCTTCGTCGACGGCCTGCTCGAACGCGTCCGCGATCTCGCTCTTCGCCTGCTCGTCGTCACCGAGCACGAGATAGATGGAATCGAGCTGCCCGGCCGCGATCCGGCTGCGCACCGCGTCCGGCGTCGAGGCGCCCATCGGCCGGTTTCCTAGAAGGCTTCCAGAATCGAGCTGACCACGGTTTCCGCGAAGTCCTGCGCGATGCGCTCGACGGCGTTCGACCGCTGCCCGAAGAAGGCCGATACGCTCTGGACGTCGCCGCCGCCCGAGGCCACCTCGTACTCGTCGCTGAACTGCAGGCTGGGATTCTGCCAGAGCACCTCGTTGGTCGTCAGGTCCGTGAACGCGATGCGGGCCGTGAGCGTGAACACGTAGCGGGAGGCCTGCTGGTCGTCGGTGAAGCTGGCCGGCGCGATCCGGATATCGCGAATGGCGCCCTCGAGCACGGCATCGACGCCGGCGGTGTCCGGCAGCACCCGGTACCGGCCGCGCCCGATGAACTCCTGCCGCACCTCCTGGGTCACGATCTGCTCGACCTCGAAAGCCGACGTGTCGTTGTCGAACAGCGGGATCCCGATCGTCTCGATGTAGTCCGGCAGAAACGACCCGCGGCCGGCGAGCGTGTACCCGCACGCGGCGGACGATACGCAGGCGAGCATCACCGCGAGCGCGGCGCAGGTCCGGGTCATCGGTCGGTTTCCAGGTCGGTCGCGGGTCACCGGGCGACGACGTTCACGAGCTTGCGGGGCACGACGATCACCTTGGTGATCTGCTTGCCGGAGGTGTGGGCGCCCACGTGCGGGTGCTCGAGGGCCATCGACTCGAGCACCTCCTGCGGCGTGTCGACCGCCACGGTGAGACGCGCGCGCAGGCGGCCGTTCACCTGCACCGGGACCACCACCTCCTCGGCGCGGACCGCCGCCTCGTCGCACGCCGGCCAGCCGGCGGCCACGACGCCGTCCGCGTGCCCCAACGCCTCCCACAGCTCCTCGGACAGATGCGGCACGAACGGCGAGAGCATCAGCACCAGCGCCTCGATGGCTTCCCGCGCCGCGGCCACGGCGGCGGGACGGGGCGGCCCGCCGGCGGCGTCGCCCCCCGCGGCGGCGCCGATCCGCTCCCGGGCGCAGAATCCGTACAGCTCGTTGACCAGCTCCATCAATGCCGAGACCGCCGTGTTCAGGTGGATACGGACATCGATGTCCGTGGAGACCCGCCGGATGGTGTCATGCGTCCGCCGCCGCAGGGCGCGGTCCGCCGCCTCGAGCGCCACCGCGTCGAGCGGGGGCGCCGCCGGCGCCGCGTCGCGGAACGCGACGACCAGCCGCCAGACCCGGCCCAGGAAACGGTAGCTGCCCTCCAGACCCGCGTCCGTCCACTCGATCTCCCGCTCGGGCGGCGCGACGAACATCTCGTAGAGCCGCAGCGCGTCGGCGCCGTACGTGGCCAGCATCTCGTCGGGGTCGACGACGTTGCCCCTGGACTTCGACATGACCGCGCCGTTGCGCAGCACCATGCCCTGCGTGAGCAGCCGCGTGAACGGCTCGTCGTGCTCGACGAGGCCGATGTCGTTCAGCACGCGGCAGAAGAACCGCGAGTAGATGAGGTGCAGGATCGCATGCTCGATCCCGCCGCTGTAGAAGTCGACCGGCCCCCAGTAGGCGACCTTGCGCGGATCGAACGGCTGGTCCTCGTTGCGCGGGTCGCAGTACCGGTAGTAGTACCACGACGAGTCGACGAACGTGTCCATCGTGTCGGTTTCGCGGCGGGCGGGACCGCCGCACCCGGGACAGGTCGTCTCCACGAACTCGGCCACCTCGGCCAGCGGAGAATCGCCGCGACCGCTGAACCGCTCCACGCGCGGGAGCTCCACCGGCAGATCCGCGTCGGGCACCGGCCGGGTTCCGCACGCGTCGCAGTAGATGATCGGGATCGGCGTCCCCCAGTAGCGCTGCCGCGAGATGCCCCAGTCCTTCAGGCGAAACTGGACGGCCCCGCGGCCGGTGCCGTCCCGCTCGGCCGCCGCCGTCATCTCGCGGATCGCCTCCGCGCTCGGCAGGCCGCTGAAGGGGCCCGAGTCGACCAGCACGCCGTACGCCGCCGCGGCCGCCTCGAGCTCCGCGCCGGACAACGCCGGCGCGCCGGCCGGCTGCACGACCACCCGGACGGGCAGCTCGTACTTGCGGCAGAACTCGAAGTCGCGCTGATCGTGCGCGGGCACCGCCATGATCGCGCCGGTGCCGTAGTCGGCCAGCACGAAGTTGGCGATCCAGATCGGGACCGGCTCGCCCGTGAACGGATTGCGCGCGGCGCGCCCCGTGTCGAAGCCCTCCTTCTCGATCTGGCCGGTGGTCCGGGCCGTGCGGTCCAGTCCCCGGAAGCCCTCCAGCCGCGCCGCGAACGCCGCCGGGTCGGCGCTCGCGGCCGCGAGACGATCGGCGAGCGGGTGCTCGGGCGCCAGCAGCACGGCGGTGGCGCCGTAGATCGTGTCGATGCGCGTGGTGAACACCTCGATGGCGTCGACCTCGCCGCCTCGCTCGGGCTCCACGTCGATGACGGGAAACTGCACCAGCGCCCCCGCGGAGCGGCCGATCCAGTTGCGCTGCATCGTCAGCACCCGCTCCGGCCACTGCTCGAGCTGGTCCGCACCCTCCAGCAGCGCGTCCGCGTAGCGGGTGATCCGGAAGAACCACTGGTTCAGGTCGCGGGTGCCCACCTCGGTCTCGCACCGCCAGCACGCGCCGTCCACCACCTGCTCGTTGGCCAGCACCGTCTCGCAGGACGAGCACCAGTTGACGGTCGACCGCTGGCGATAGGCGAGATCGCGCTCGAACATGCGCAGGAACAGCCACTGGTTCCAGCGGTAGTAGTCGCGCTCGCACGTGGCGAGCTCGCGCTCCCAGGCGTAGCTGATCCCGAGCCGCTGGAGCTGGCCCTTCATGTGGGCGATGTTGTCGAGCGTCCAGCGTTCGGGGTGGGTGCCGTGCTTGATGGCCGCGTTCTCGGCGGGCAGGCCGAACGCGTCCCAGCCGAACGGGTGCAGCACGTTGTAGCCCTGCATCCGCCGGGTCCGGGCGACCACGTCGCCGATCATGTAGTTGCGGACGTGACCGACGTGCGCGTGGCCGGACGGGTAGGCGAACATCACGAGGCAGTAGAACTTCGGGCGGTCGGGCTCCTCGGCCACCTCGAACGCACGGGTAGCCCGCCACCGCTCCTGCCACTTCCTCTCGATAGCCTGGGGATCGTAATCGGGCACGGACGAGTCCACTGCGGTGCCGCGATTATAGCCCACGCCAGAACGGCGCCTGCGCGCGGCGGACGAGGCTCAGCGCGGCGTCGGCCCGCTCGGTCGAGCCGTCGTCCGGCCGCGGTCCGGGCGGGCCGCCCTCCTGCATGACGGCCAGCGTGGAGACCAGGCACGCCTCGAGCGCCTCGAGGTCGTAGCCGCCCTCCGTGACCAGCGCCACGCGGCCGCCGCAGCAGCGCTCGGCCACGGCGAGCAGCGCGCTCGTCATCCAGGCGTACCCGGCGGTCGACACGTGCATGCCGCCCAGCGGATCGCGATCGTGGGCGTCGTAGCCCGCCGAGAGCAGCAGCAGCTCGGGGTCGAACTGCTCCAGAATCGGAACCGCAGCCTGCTCGAACACCAGCCCGTAGTCGGCGTCGCCGGCGCCGGCCGCCAGCGGCACGTTCACGGTGAGGCCGGCGCCCCGCCCGCTGCCGACGTCTCCGGCGGCGCCCGTGCCCGGATAGAACGGGTACTGATGCAGCGACAGGTAGAGCACGCGGGGCTCGTCGTAGAACATCCACTGCGTGCCGTTGCCGTGATGCACGTCGTAGTCGACCACGGCTACCCTCTCGAGCCCGCGGCCCAGGGCATGGGCCGCAGCCACCGCGACGTTGTTGTAGAGACAGAAGCCCATCGCGCGATCGCGTTCGGCGTGATGCCCCGGCGGGCGCACGAGCGCGACCGCCGGGGCATCACGCCGAACGCGATCGCGCGATGGGCTTCTGTC
>CAZMWA010000183.1:0-24103 GCA_964569405.1 uncultured Vicinamibacteraceae bacterium
GCTCGCGGCCGTCTATCGACGTGGAACGCTGCCGCACATCGAGGCGCTGCTGGCGGCCGACCGCCTGCGTCCCGTCTTTCTCTTCGAGGCCGCGCGCACGCGGCGCGTCGCGCCGCGCGAGGTCGCCGACGCGGATCCCGCGCTGCTCACGCTCAGGAACGTGAACACGCCCGAGGACTACGCCGAGGCGTTGTCGACCGCCGGGCTCGGCTCCTCGCCCCCGCGCTGACGGTGGTACTCGTCCACCACGGCCCTGAGCCGCTCGCGGCTGAGCGCCGCGGCCGGATCGTTCGGCAGCGCTCCCTGCAGAAAGCGCTCCGGGAGGGTGTCCTCGGCCGGCGTCCAGCCGACGCGCCGGTTGAACTCCCGCTTGGCGTGAACGATTCCCTTGGCGGCACGGCGCAGCTCGCCGGCGCTGGCATCCCAGCCGGTGACCAGGTTCAGCATCTCCGCGGCCTCGCCGTAGAAGTCGTCGAACACGCCGCGCAGGAACTTGCAGAGGATGAGCGAGTCCATCAGGGCCGCCCGGTCCTCCGTGTCGATCGCGTGGCGGACGGCGTCGACGGTCACGCGGCGTCGATCGACGGCGTCCGAGAAGTCCACTTCGTACGCGCCGCTGCGGTTGTGGTCCGCGCCGCGCGTGCCCACGGCGAAGCCCAGCGCCATCGTCTGCAGCGCGCGCGGCTCGTAGCCGGGAATCTCGAGCCCCTTCACCTGGGGCGCGAACTCGATGCTGTCGTGACCGATCGCCTCGGCCGCGCGCCGGCTGCCCTCGGCGAGGAGGTTTCCGACACCCTCGCGCCGGCCCGCGAGCTCGATCGCGCGCAGCACCGACTCGCCGCTGCCGAAGGTCAGCCACGGCTCGTCGAGCCAGCCGCGCTCGACGCACTCCATGGCGAACGCAATCGTGCCCCCGGCGCTGATGGTGTCGATCCCCAGCTCGTCGCACAGCTTCGACGCGCGCAGCACGGCGTCCGGATCGCCGACGCCGCACAGCGGTCCCAGCGCGAACAGGCTCTCGTACTCGAGCCGGGTCCCCGCGTCGTCCTCGATCGAGTAGATGTGCTCGCAGCCGATCGTGCAGGCCGCGCAGCTCGCGCGCGTGCGGGTGTGCGTGGCGCGAATCTGCTCGGCCGAGACCTGCGCGGCCGCGTCGAAGGTCCCGGTCTGGAAGTTGCGCGTGGGCAACGCCCCGAAGCGGTTGAACGTCAGGAGATTGGCCGCCGTGCCCAGCTCGCGGTACTTGGCGGTGGCCGGACCGAAGGAGCGCTTCGAAAGCTGCCTGCTGCGCTCGGTCAGCTCCCGGGGGTGCGCCCAGGCGACGTAGCGGGTGCCCCGCACGGCCACGGCCTTCAGGTTCTTGCTGCCCAGCACGGTCCCGCTGCCGCCGCGGCCGGCATGGCGGCCGTCGTGCGAGATCGTGGCGTAGCGCACGAGCCGCTCCCCGGCCGGACCGATGGACGCTATCTTGTAGTCGGGCCCCAGCCGGGTCCGCAGCGCCTCCTCCGCCGCGCCGCACGTGGCGCCGCGCAGGTCGCCGCCCGGATCGAGCCGCACGCGGCCCTCGTCGATGACCAGCACCGAGAGCCCGGACGCCCGCCCGACGATGACGATGGCGTCGCAGCCGCAGCGCTTGCCCGCCAGCGCGAAGCCGCTGCTCGCGAGCGAATCGTTGATGCGGCCGGTCAGCGGGCTGCGGCTGACCACCGCGAACTTGGCGGACGTCGTCAGCGGGCTCCCGACCAGCGGGCTGAAGACGAAGATCAGCGGGGCTCCGGCCGCCAGCGGGTCCGGGCAGGCGCCGCTCTCCCGCGCCAGCAGCCAGGCGCCCAGCCCGGCGCCGCCGATGAACCGGCGCAGCACGCCGGCGGGCAGCGGCACGCGGTCGGCGCTGCCGTCCGAGACGTCGATCCGCAGATAGCAGCCGTGGTACCCGGACGGCACGCGGCGCTCCGCTCAGCCCCCCGCGTCGGCGGAGAGGATCAGGACGCGGTCCGTCGCGGCGAGCCGTGTGCGAGGATCGGTCACGAACCGGTCACCGTTCAGATTGGCGGCGACGAACGGACCCAGCCGAGCGGCCTGTCCGGCGGGGAAGAGGTCGGCCAGCGACGGGTAGCGGGCCGCGAGCGCGTCGAGGAGCTGCCCCAGCGTGGCCGCCTCGATCTCGAGCTCCGCCACGCCGGCGCGCTGCCGCGGAATGCCGAGCAGCTCGACGTGCATCACTGCCGCCATGATAGCACCGCGGCGGCCGCCGCTTGCGTCGGGGTGAACCCTTTCACTATCCTTGCAAAACTGCGACAAGCGGGGGTCGAGCCTCTGCCCGGTCGTCATCGAGCAAGGATATGAGCCCACAACAGCCGGCGATGCCCGCCCGCGTGCGCGCGACGCCCAAGGGGCGCCAGGTCGACCCGAAGGCGCGCGAGGAGGTGGCCGAGCTCCTCGGCGCTGCCCCGCGCCGCCGCGATCTCCTGATCGAGCACCTGCACAAGATTCAGGACCGCTTCGGCTGCCTTGCCGCGCCCCATCTGGTCGCGCTCGCCGCGGAGATGAACCTGGCGATGACCGAGGTCTACGAGGTCGCCACGTTCTATCACCACTTCGACGTCGTCAAGGAGGGGGACGCCGCGCCCCCGGCCGTCACGGTGCGCGTGTGCGATTCCATCGCGTGTGAGCTCGCGGGCTCGCAGCGCCTGCTGGCCAGCCTGCCCGGGATGCTGGGCGACGGCGTCCGTGTGCTCCACGCGCCGTGCATCGGCCGCTGCGAGACCGCGCCCGCGGCCGTGGTCGGGCAGAACCCCGTGCCCCACGCGACGCCGGAGAAGATCGCGAGCCTCGTCGAGGCCGGCGCCGTGACCCATCCGGAGGCCGGCGGGTCGCACCCGCATCTCGAGATCGTCACCCCGGGGCATGTCGACTACGCTGCCTATCGGGCGCAGGGCGGCTACGAGCTGGCCAGGGCCTGCAGCGACGGCGGCCGGACGCGGGAAGCGGTGATCACCGCCATGCAGGACTCCGGACTCCGGGGCCTGGGCGGCGCCGGCTTCCCGGCCGGCCGCAAGTGGGAGCTGGTCGCGGCCGAGCCGGCGCCGCGCCTGCTGGCCATCAACATCGACGAGGGGGAGCCGGGGACGTTCAAGGATCGGTACTATCTCGAGCGTGATCCGCACCGCTTCCTCGAGGGCGCGCTGATCGCGGCGTGGGCCGTCGACATCACCGAGATCTACGTCTACCTGCGCGACGAGTACCACGGCTGCCGCGCGATTCTCGAACGCGAGATCGCGGCGCTGCAGGCGGACCCGCCGTGTCCCGTGCCTGCCATTCATCTGCGTCGCGGCGCCGGCGCATACATCTGCGGCGAAGAGTCCGCGATGATCGAATCGATCGAGGGCAAGCGCGGCGAACCGCGCATGCGGCCGCCGTACGTGGCCCAGGTCGGCCTGTTCAACAGGCCCACCCTGGAGCACAACATGGAGACGCTGCACTGGGTGCGCGACATCCTGGAGAAGGGCCCGGACTGGTTCGCCGGCCAGGGCCGGCACGGCCGCAAGGGGCTGCGATCGTTCTCGGTGAGCGGAAGGGTGCGGAAGCCGGGCGTGCATCTGGCGCCGGCCGGCATCACCGCGCGCGAGCTGATCGACGAGCACTGCGGCGGGATGCTCGAGGGGCACACGTTCTACGGGTACCTGCCCGGCGGCGCATCGGGCGGCATCCTGCCGGCCGCGCTGGGCGACGTGCCCCTCGATTTCGACACCCTGAACGAGCACGGCTGCTTCATCGGCTCGGCGGCCATCGTCATCCTGTCGGACCAGGACCGCGCGACGGATGCCGCGCGGAACGTCATGAAGTTCTTCGCGGACGAATCCTGCGGCCAATGCACGCCGTGCCGCGTCGGCACCGTCAAGGCCCTCAAGCTCATGGAGCGCCCGCGCTGGGATCAGGCGCTGCTCGAGGAGCTCTCGCAGGCGATGATGGACGCTTCGATCTGCGGATTGGGGCAGGCGGCGCCGAACCCGGTGCGCTCGGTGGTCAAGTTCTTTCCTCAGGAGATCCAGTAACGGCCGCCCGCTGCAGCGGGCAGCCCTCAGCCCAAGGAACGACGATGGCGATCGACATCAGGACCAACGGCAACAACGTCGGCACGGAGACGGCGGCCCAGCCGGTCGAGTTCACGCTGAACGGCAGGCCCGTCGTCGGCAGCGAGGACGAGACCATCCTCCAGACGGCGCGGCGCCATGGCGTCGAGATTCCTCATCTGTGCTACAAGGACGGGCTCCGTCCCGATGGCAACTGCCGCGCCTGCATGGTCGAGGTCAAGGGCGAGCGGGTGCTCGCGCCCTCCTGCTGCCGCCAGCCCCAGGCGGGCATGGAGGTCACGACCGACAGCGAGCGGGCGCGCGTCAGCCAGAAGATGGTGCTGGAGCTGCTGCTGTCGGACATTCCGGACCGCTCCTACACGCTCGACTCGGAGCTCGACCTGTGGGCGCGGAAGCTGGCGGTCGGGGAGCCGCGCTTCCCGGCCCGGGAGCAGCCCGCGCACGACCTCTCGCACCCGGCGATCGCCGTGAACCTGGACGCCTGCATCCAGTGCACGCGCTGTGTGCGCGCCTGCCGCGAAGAGCAGATGAACGACGTCATCGGGTACGCGTTTCGCGGCGGGGAGTCGAAGATCGTCTTCGACCTCGACGACCCGATGGGCAACTCTACCTGCGTGGGTTGCGGCGAGTGCGAGCAGGCGTGCCCGACGGGCGCCATCATGCCCGCCCGCGGCGCGGGCGCCGTCGAGGCCGAGAAGCAGGTCCATTCGGTCTGCCCGTACTGCGGCGTCGGCTGCCAGTTGACGTACCACGTCAAGGAAAATCGCATCCTCTTCGTCGAAGGGAGGGACGGCCCCGCGAACCAGGGCCGGCTGTGCGTCAAGGGCCGCTACGGCTTCGACTACGTCCAGCACCGGCAGCGGCTGACCACGCCCCTCATCCGCAAGCCGGGCGTCGGGAAGCACAAGGACTTCAGGGTCGACCCGGATGCCTGGAACACCGTGTTCCGCGAGGCCACCTGGGAGGAGGCGCTCGACGTCGCGGCCCGGGGCCTGCGCGAGATTCGGGACGCGCACGGCAAGCGGTCGCTCGCGGGCTTCGGGTCGGCCAAGGGCACGAACGAGGAGGCCTATCTCTTCCAGAAGCTGGTGCGCACCGGCTTCGGGTCGAACAACGTCGACCACTGCACCCGGCTGTGCCATGCCTCGAGCGTCGCCGCGCTGATGGAAGGGATCAGCTCGGGCGCCGTGTCGAACCAGGTGCGTGACGTGATGAAGGCCGAGGTGGTCTTCGTCATCGGCTCGAACACCACGGTGAACCACCCGGTTGCCGCGACCTGGATGAAGAACGCCGCCAAGGCCGGCACGACGCTGATCGTGGCCGATCCGCGCCGCACCGGCCTGGCGCGCTACGCGACGCACTACCTCCAGTTCAACCCCGACACCGATGTGGCCCTGCTCAACGCGATGCTGCACGTGGTCGTCCAGGAAGGGCTGGTCGACGAGGCGTTCATCCGCGACCGGACGGAAGGCTACGAGGCGCTCGTCGAGAACGTGAAGAACTTCTCGCCCGAGGCGATGGCGCCCATCTGCGGCGTCGACGCGCAGACCATTCGCGACGTCGCCCGGCTCTACGCCACGTCGCAGGCCTCGATGGTCATGTGGGGGATGGGGATATCCCAGCACGTGCACGGCACCGACAACGCGCGCTGCCTGATCGCGCTGGTGCTTTCCACCGGCCAGATCGGCAAGCCGGGCTCCGGCCTGCACCCGCTGCGCGGCCAGAACAACGTGCAGGGCGCCTCCGATTCGGGGCTGATCCCGATGGTCTACCCCAACTATCAGGCGGTGGCCAAGCCCGAGTCCAGGCAGCGCTTCGAGAAGTTCTGGGGCGTCGAGCTCGATCCCGATCCGGGCCTGACGGTGGTCGAGATCATGAGGGCGGCCAAGCAGCACGACATTCGGGGCATGTACATCATGGGCGAGAACCCGGCGATGTCCGATCCCGACGTCGACCACGCCCGCCAGGCGCTCGCCGCGCTCGACCATCTGGTCGTTCAGGACATCTTCCTCACGGAGACGGCGTACCTGGCCGACGTGGTGCTGCCGGCGACCGCGTGGCCCGAGAAGGACGGCACCGTCACGAACACGGATCGCATGGTGCAGCTCGGCCGCAAGGCGCTCGAGCCGCCCGGCGACGCGCGCGAGGATCTCTGGATCATCAACGAGCTGGCGCGGCGCATCGGCCTCGACTGGAACTACGCGCATCCGAGCGAGGTGTTCCAGGAGATGCGCGGGTGCATGGACTCGATCGCGGGCATCACCTGGGATCGGCTGGAGCGCGAATCCTGCGTCACCTATCCCTGCGTGAAGGAGGGCGACCCGGGGCAGCCCGTCATGTTCGTGGAGAAGTTCCCGACGCCCACGGGACGCGCCAGGTTCGTGCCCGCGGATCTCATCTCCGCGGACGAACGGCCGGACGAGGAGTACCCGCTGGTCCTCATCACCGGACGCCAGCTCGAGCACTGGCATACGGGCGCCATCACGCGGCGCGCGTCGGTGCTGGACTACATCGAGCCCGAGCCGGTCGCTTCGGTGCACCCCCTGGATCTGGACGAGATCGGCGTGGCGCCCGGCGGGACGATCACCATCGAGTCCCGGCGGGGAAGCGTGTCGCTGTACGCGCGGGCGGACGACGGCACGCCGCGCGGCGCGGTGTTCGTTCCGTTCTGCTACTACGAGGCGGCGGCGAACATGCTGACCAATCCGGTGCTCGACCCGTTCGGCAAGATACCGGAATTCAAGTACTGCGCGATCCGGGTGACGAGCGGCGGTCCCGCGCCCGAGCGCCTCAGCTTCGGTGGGGGCACGCTCCTGGAGGGGACGGTTTCCGAGACAACGGTCTCCCAGGAGTCTGCGCCGTAGAACGGCGCGGGCTCACGCGCGAAGGAGGTTGCCGCGGTCGGGCTGGCGGCTCGGGGCGGTGGTGCCGGAGGTCGGACTCGAACCGACACGAGGGGTGAACCTCACTGGATTTTGAGTCCAGCGCGTCTGCCAATTTCGCCACTCCGGCGCTTACAGCTTCCAGCTTCCATAAGACGGGGCTGCGCCCCGAACCCCCGGCGTCCGCTTGCGGGGACCCCTTCGCCCCGCGCCGCTCCCGCCGAGGCGCGCTGTGCGCGCCTTGCGGCGACCCGGGGGATGCTACGGGCGCGCGGTGCCGTCGTGTCTCCACAGGTAGAGCGTGCGGGTGTTTCCGCGCACGTCCTCGAAGCGGTCGACCTCGTCGGCGGGCCAGTCTCCCATGCTGAAGGCGTGCGAGACGATGCGTGCGCCGACCGGGAGCTGGGACGTCAGGAGCGGCCTGAGCTTCACGTTCGACGACGACAGCAGGTAGAGCGTGACGACGGTGGCCTCCGAGACGTCGACGGTCATCGCGTCCTGCTCCACGAAACGGACCAGGTGCTGAACGCCGGCCTGCGCCGCGTTGGCGTTCGACTCCGCTATCCGGCGCGGGTCGATGTCGACGCCGACACCCCGCGCGCCGAAGCGGCGGGCGGCGGTGATGACAATGCGGCCGTCGCCGCACCCGAGGTCGTAGACCACGTCGTTCTCGGTGACCCCTGCGAGCTCGAGCATGCGGTCGACGACATCCTGCGGCGTGGGCACGAACGGGGCCAGGTTGTTCTCCTGGGCCGCCGGCCGCGGCGACTCGACGAGAGCCCACGGGTACGTGGCAACCAGCACCGCCACCAGCCCGAGCATCATCAGACGTTGGATCATCGCAGCTCCTCCGCGCGTGCCTACTTTACAACAGGACGCACGCGACGCGGTCGCCGGGCCCCGCGCGGCGCGCGGGAGCGTCGCTCCGATGCGGCGCGGAGGAATGCCGAAGGGCCGCGCGGAGCAGCCGTTGAAACCGGACAAATTGCCTGTTTTGAGTAGTTTCCGGTTGTCAGCCGGGGTCGTTTGCGTTAAAATGAGCGTCTGCCCGTAAAGGCGGCGCGCGCGTCTCGTCTACCCCGGGAGGGCACGTTGGAATTTGAGGTCGGGGACAAGGTCATCTACCCGAATCACGGCATCGGTGTGGTCAAGCGGATCGAAACCAAGACCATTCTGGGCACCACGTGCGGATTCTACTCGCTAAGCATGACGTCCAGCGACACGACGGTCCTCGTGCCCATCGACAACGTGGAAAGCGTCGGGCTCCGCGGCGCGATCGCGGACCACGAGGTCAAGAAGCTGTTCACGCTGCTCGGCAACGGCAAGATCGAGAACCATCAGAACTGGAAGGGGCGGTTCAAGGACAACTCGGACAAGATGCGGACCGGCTCCATCTACGACGTGGTGGACGTTCTCAAGAGCCTCAATTTCCTGAGCCAGTCCAAGAACCTGTCGTTTCGCGAGAAGCGCATGCTCGATCGGGCCAAGTTCCTCGTGGTGTCCGAGGTTTCCGAGGTGACGAGCCAGCCCACCGAAACCATCGAGGAAAAGGTCAACAAGGCGCTCGAGCGGTGTCTGGCCAATCGTGACCGCCAGCTCGCCAAGTCGAAGACGGCCAAGGCCGGGGTCAAGAAGACCGCGGCCCGGGTCGCCGGGCGTCGCACCGCCCAGGCTTCGTAGCCCCCTCCCCTGCGACGACCGCGGCGCGACCGCCCGTTCCTGCCCGCGGTGCTGCAACGGCGCATGGCCGAATTCTCGGGTACCGTAGTCGCGGCCGTTCGCTCCGCGGCGGCCTATGTCGGCGTCAGCCTGTGGGTCATCGTCCTGGGTCCGCCCGGGATGCTGCTCGCCCTGTGCTTCGACTGGCCCGACGTCCTCTACTGGCTCGGGCGGGGCGGCGTGCGGCTCGGTCTCGCCGCCGCCGGCATCCGCTGCCGAGTCGTCGGCGGGAAGCACGTCCAGCGCGATCGGGCGGCGGTGTACTGCGTCAACCACTCCAGCAACCTGGAGCCGCCCATCCTGTACATGGCGCTGGCGGCGCTCCACCCGCGACTCCGGATTCTCTACAAGGCCGAGATCCACAGGCTGCCGGTTCTGGGCCGTGCGTTCGACATCGCCGGTTTCGTGCCCATCGATCGGCAGAATCGCGAGCAGAGCATGCAGGCGATCGACCGGGCTGCCGCGGGTCTGCGCGCCGGCGCCTCGTTTCTCATCTTTCCCGAAGGCACCCGCAGCCGGACGGGTCAACTGCAGCGCTTCAAGAAGGGCGGCTTCATCATGGCCATCAAGGGGCGCGCGCCGGTGGTGCCGATGGCGATCACGGGGGCGCGGGCCGCCATGCGCCGGGGCAGCGCGATAATCAGGCCGGTCACGGTCAGCGTGCGGATCGGGCCGCCGGTCGAGGTCGAGACGGAAGACCTGGCCGAGCGGGATCGGCTGATCGACCGCACCCGGGTAGCCGTGCAGGCGCTGCTGACCGCGGGGCCGTCAGCCGCCGACGAAGAAGGAGAGCGCCCAGGGCGGTAGGGCTTGGCCGTCGGTTGCGGTGATCCCGTCGAGCAGTTGCACGCCGAGCGTCCGGAACAGCTCGAGCTGCTCGTCGAAGCGGATCTCGAGCACGCGGTTCCGCGCGCGGTAGGTGGTCTCGAAGGCGACGCTCCCGGCGTCCGGGTCGGCGCCGCCCTCCGGCCGCCGGCTGACGTAGGAGACGGCGACGCGCCCCTCGAACGAATCAGGGTCCATGTCGCGCGAGAACTGGATGCGGACCGTCGTGTCGCGCGGGACGTCCGTGTCGTCGGGCAGCGGCGCGCTGAAGATGACCTCGGGCGGGGGACCCTGGCGTGCCGCGACGCGCGGCTGCGGCCGGGGCGTCGCGGGGGGGGCGGCCAGGGCCAGCTCCGCCGCGGCGATGACCACCATGCCCGCGTGCGACTCCACGCGCCCGGTCACCCGCAGCCAGCGCCCGGTGTCGATGCGCGCCTGGACGTCCAGCTCGAATCCGTCACCCTTCGGTTCCTTGCCGACGACCCACACCGCGGCGTCGACCGACGCGAGCACGAAGTCCCAGCGACTCCGGCCGGCAGGCCGCGGCAGGTCGCCGTACAGGTTCCGGCCCCGGAAGCGGCCGCTCACGGTGACGTCCCGATCGAGGTGTGCGGCCGGGTCGAGCGCCAGCGTCCGCAGGGTGACGGCGGGCGTGACGGCCGCGTTGCGCGTCGCCGACGCCGCCAGCACCAGCAGTTCGCCAACGCCCGGCCACGGCTTGCCGAGGAGCGACTCCGAGAGCCTCGCGAAGGGCAGGCCGCCCATGCGCGAGTCGTCGGGCTCGAGCCGGCCCACGTCGTAGAATCGCCCCGACACCTCGAGACGCTCGGCCGTGCCGGCGGGCGGCGGCGGCACATCGAGGGCCACCAGACGGTCCGCGCCGTCGACCAGGTACGTCAGCACCCCGTCGCCGACCGCGTCGGCCTGCACGACGACCTGCTGGCCGTGGAAGAAGATGGGGGAGCCGGACAGCGACGCGAGGGTGGCGGCGCGCCGGCTCGCGGGCTGGGCCTCGCCCGTGCCCGGGAGAATCCAGGACGCGACGATGAGCCAGAACGCGGCCGCGGACCATGGGGATCGGCGCATCGGCAATGCTCCCGGACTGTAAATCGCGGTCTGGCCGCATCTTAGCACGCGACGGCCGGCCGTGCGCCTTGACCGGCGCCGGCGAGAGCCATAGAATCCGTGCCCATTCCCGTGTCCGATGCCCGAGCAGATTTCGGAACCGACTACCAGCCGGCTGTCGCTCTATCTCCGCTTCCTCAACGAGCTCGACGGGAGGGGCGTGAAGACGGTGTCGTCGAGGATGCTGGCGGAGCAGTTCGGGCTGAACGCGGCCCTGATTCGGAAGGACCTGTCGAACTTCGGCGATCTGGGCGTCCGCGGGGTCGGCTACGTCGTGGAGGATCTCCGGCGGGAGCTCCGATCGATTCTCGGACTCGACCGCCGTCTGGGCGTCGCCATCGTCGGGGCGGGCAACCTGGGGCTTGCGCTGGCCGACTATCCCGGGTTTCGTCAGGAAGGGTTTCGAATCGTCGCGTTGTTCGACAATCTGCAGGAGAAGGTCGGCCGCATTTCCCGCAGCGGGGTCACCATCTACGATATTCGTGAGCTGAAGCCGGTTGCCCGCCGCGAGGGGATCACGATTGCCGTGATCGCCGTGCCGGAGGCATCCGCGCGCGACGTCGTGCAGACCGTCGTGCAGGCGGGGATCAAGGCGATCCTCAACTTCTCCCCGGGCGCGTTGCGCGTGCCGCCGCACGTCAAGCTGAAGAGCGTCGATCTGACCGTGTCGCTGGAGAGCCTCTCGTTCTACCTGGCCAACGAGGCGGGTCGCGGCCAGCAGCCATGACCGAGCGCGGCCGGGGAGCGCAGACGGCGAGCGCCGGGAAGGCGGGCGGCGCGCTCTCGCATGTCGACGCCAGCGGCCGCGTCCGCATGGTCGACGTCGGCGGCAAGGCGGCGACGACGCGCGTGGCGGTCGCGCGCGGCCACATCCGCGTGAGCCCCGAGGCGCTGGCCCTGGTCCGCCGCGGCGCCGCGGCGAAGGGGGATCCGCTCCAGGCAGCCCGCATTGCAGGCATCCTGGCCGCCAAGCGCACGGCCGAGCTCATCCCGTTGTGTCATTCCATCCCGCTGGCGCACGTGGAGGTCGACCTGCGCGAGCGGGACGCCGGGTACGACATCGAGGCGCGCGTCGCCACGACCGCGCAGACGGGCGTCGAGATGGAGGCGCTGACGGCGGTGTCAGCCGCCGCGCTCACGGTGTACGACATGATCAAGGCTGCCGATCGCAAGATGGTGATCGGCGAAATCCGCCTCGTCGAGAAGACGGGCGGGCGGTCGGGAACCTATCGGGCCGAGTGATGCCATGGACGAGCCGACGATTTCGACGCTGGCCGATCTTCCCTTCCACGTTGCCGGCCGCCATCCGAAGCCGGAGCTGTTGCGGCGCTGCACGGCCGACGGCTACGACAGCCACGCGAGCCGCGAGCTGTTCGAGCAGATCCGGGACCTGAGCCTGGGCCTGACCGGGCTCGGCGTCCGCCCCGGCCGGCGGGTGGCCCTGCTCAGCGACAGCCGTCCGGAATGGGTGATCGCCGACCTGGCGATTCTCACGTGCGGCGCCGTCACGGTGCCGATCTACCCGACCCTGCCGGCGGCGCAGATCAGGTACATCCTGGCCGACTCGGGGGCGACGGTGGTCGTGGCGGCCGACGAGGCGCAGGCGGCGAAGGTGCGCGCCGTGTGGCCGGAGCTGCCGGACCTGCGGGCGCTGGTCCTGATCGACGCGCCGGACGAGGCGCCGACCGCGGGGCGCGAGATGACCTGCGCCGCGGTGCAGGCGCGCGGCCATCAGCGGTTGATGCGGGAGGACGGGCTGGCGCGACGCTACAAGGAGGCGGTGGCGGCCATCGCGCCCGACCACCTCGCTGCCATCATCTACACCTCCGGCACGACCGGCGACCCCAAGGGCGTGATGCTCACGCACGGCGCCATCGTCGCGAACCTGCTCGACGTGGGCACCATGGTGCGCGTCACGGAGGACGACGAGGCGCTGTCGTTCCTGCCGCTGAGCCACGCGTTCGAGCACATCGTCATCTACCTGTACCTGTTCCGGGGCACCACCGTGACCTTTGCGGAATCGCTGGACACCATCGCGCGCGACATGCTGCGCGTGCGGCCGACCGTGATGACCGGCGTGCCGCGGGTCTACGAGAAGCTGCACGCGCGGGTGCATGAAGCGGTCGCGCAGGGTTCGGCCGTGCGGCAGGGGCTGTTCCGGTGGGCGATGGGCGTCGGCCGCGCATGCCGCGCCGCGCCGCTCGGCGGCGAGCGGCCCTCGGGATACGCGCGCGCGGCGCTCCCGCTGGCGGACCGGCTGGTGCTCTCCAAGGTGCGCGCGCGCACCGGGGGGCGGCTCCGGTACGTCGTGTCCGGCGGCGCGCCGCTGTCGGCCGCGGTGGGCGAGTTCCTGTTCACCGTGGGGATACCGGTGATCGAGGGCTACGGCCTGACCGAGACGGCGCCCGTGCTGACCGTCAACCCCGAGCACGCACCGCGTCTCGGGACGGTCGGCAAGGCCCTGCCGCGCGTGGAGCTCCGACTGGCCGACGACGGGGAGATCCTCGCGCGAGGCCCGAACCTCATGCGGGGCTACTACGGCAAGCCCGAGGCCACGGCGGAGGCGCTGGCCGGCGGCTGGTTCCACACGGGGGATATCGGGCGGTTCGACGACGACGGCTACCTCGTGATCACCGACAGGAAGAAGGAGCTGCTCGTGACCGCCGGCGGCAAGAACGTCGCGCCGCAGCCGATCGAGCAGGCGCTCAAGCAGCATCCGCTCGTCGCGGAGGCCGTGCTCGTCGGTGATCGCCGACCCTACGTCGCGGCGCTGATCATGCCGGACTTCGCGGCGCTGACGGCCGCCATGGGCGAGCCGGCGGATGCCGATCGCGCGGCGCTGGCGGCGCGGGCGGACGTCCAGCGCCGGTTCGACACGGTCGTCGAGGCGGTCAACGCGGAGCTGCCGCGGCACGAGCAGGTGCGCAAGCACGTGCTCGTGCCGGCCGAGCCGGGCATCGCGACCGGCGAGCTGACGCCGACCCTGAAGATCAAGCGCCGCGTCGTCGCGGAGAAGTGGCGGGACTACATCGACGCGCTGTACGCCTGAGCAACTGGTTCAAAACAGGCGGATGTCCGTCAGGGGCCACCACCGCAACTGGACGCGGCCGATGATGTACTTCTGCGGCACCTGGCCCCAGTGGCGGCTGTCCGAGCTGTTGTTCCGGTGGTCGCCCATCACGAAGTAGTACGACTCCTGCACGACCTCCGGACCGTGGTTCTCGTAGCTGCGGAACTCGGGCGGCACGAACAGGTCCGGCTGCAGCACCTCGTTGACGAAGACCTTGCCGCTCTCGATGCGGACGGTGTCGCCTTCCTTGGCCACGATGCGCTTGACGAACGACTTGTCGGGGTCGCGCGGGTAGTACAGCATCACGATGTCGCCGGGCTCGGGCTCGCCGAAGAACTGGTACACGGCCTTGTTGACGATCAGGCGATCCTGATTCTGGAGCGTCGGCTCCATGCTCCGGCCCTCGACCCGCGCCACCTGGAACCCGAACGTGACGATGAGCGTCGCGTAGACGGCCGCCGACGCGAAGGTCTTCAGCCACGTCAGCAGCTCCTCGCCGAAGCGCCGCAGCAGCGTGCTCCGCGGATCGGGCTGCTGCAGGCCGAGCCGTCCCAGCTGCGCATCGTGGCCGGCTGCCGGAGCCCCGGCCGCGTCCACGACGCCGGCGTCGAGGGCGGCCGGCTCGGGCCAGTCGGCCGGACCTACAGGTTCAGGTGGTCGCGCAACCGCTTCGTCTGGGCGCGGCTCACCGGGATCTCGGTCCGCCTGGCGTCCTGCATCTTCAGGATGTAGTTGCGACTGAACCAAGGCACGATCTCCTTGACCTTGTTGATGTTGACGAGGTGCGACCGGTGCACTCGCCAGAATACCGCAGGATCGAGATTCGAGTGCAACTCGTCCAGCGTGCGGTAGTTGGACGTGCCGGTCAGGCTGCTGGTCACGACGGTCACGACGTCGTCGGCCAGCGACGCGTAGATGATATCGCTCGACGGGATGAGCCGGAAGTGGTCGCCGACCTTGACCGCGAGCTGCTCGCGGCGGACCTGCCGTTCGGCGACGTACTGGACGATGCGCTGCAGCTCGTCCCTGGCCACCGGCGTCGCACCGCCGCCCCCGCCGCGCTCGGAGGAGAGCTGGCGGCGCACGCGCTCCAGGGTCCGGGCGAGCCGTCCGGGCTCGATCGGCTTGAGCAGGTAGTCCACGGCGTTGACCTCGAACGCCTCGAGCGCGTACTGGTCGTACGCGGTGACGAATACCACGCGGGTGTCGACCTCCCGGGCCAGGAGTTGACGAGCCACGTCGAATCCGTTCCGGCCCGGCATCTGAATGTCGAGCAGCACGAGGTCGGGCTGCAGGCGGCGAATCAGGTCGAGGGCTTCCACGCCGTCGCCGGCCTGTCCGGCCACCTCGATCCCGTCGAGCCGCTCCAACTGGAAGCAGAGTTCGTGCCGCGCCGGTCCTTCGTCGTCGGCGACCAGCACCCGCAGGTTCATTTTGCTACGCCGTTGCGCGCTGCACGACGTCGGGCAGCGGGATCTCGATCCGCGCGCACGTGCCGTGGCCGGGCGTGCTCACGAGCTGCAGACGGTAGTTCTCGCCGTAAATCACGCGCAGCCGCTCATCCACGTTGCGCAGGCCGATGCCGCCGGTGCGGCTGCCGGTCAGGCTCGTGTCGCTCATTCCCGTACCGTCGTCCGCCACTTCGATGACCGCGTGGCTGCCTTTCCGCCGGCTGCGAATCGTGACGCGGCCTCCGCCTATCTTGTGGGTCAGCCCGTGCTTGATCGAGTTCTCGACGAGCGGCTGCAGCAACATGCTGGGCATGACGACGTCGAGGCTCGCGGGGCTGATCTCCTTCTCGACGGCCAGGGTCGGGCCGAACCGGACCATCTCGATATCGAGGTACTCGTCGATCGCCTCGAGCTCCTCGCGCAGGGTCACGAAGTGCTCCTGGCTGCGCAGCAGCCGCCGCAGCAGCCCGGACAGCTTCAGGACGAGCGTGCGCGCCGTCTCTGGCTGCGAGCGGATGAGCGACGAGATCGACGTCAGGGTGTTGAACAGGAAGTGCGGGTTGATCTGACTGGCCAGCGCCTCGAGCCGGGTGGACAGCAGCAGCTTCTCCTGCTCCTGGAGACGATGCTCGATGCGGGCCGTGTTCCAGATCTTGATCGGGATGGTGACGCTCAGCACGGTGGCCAGGATGACGACGACCGTCAGCCACGCGTTCGGCGGCTGCATGTGGAACAGGTGCGATCCGAACCGCAGCCCCAGGCCGAGACGGAGCAGCTCGAGACCGACCGGCGCCGCCAGCAGCACCACGTGCCAGTCGATCCGCAGCCGGCTCAGCATCCGCCACGCGTGGCGGTGCAGGTCGGTGATGGACAGCGGCGAGAAGCGCCAGATGGCTTCCTTCGGACAGACCTCCCGCAGCCCGCCTCCGCAAAAGCCGCACCCGACCGCGAAGGGCATGGCGATTGCCTCGCCCGCCACCAGCGCCGGCGCGCCGACGAGCGCGCCGACGATGGCGCCGGCATACGGGCCGGCGATCAGCCCGGCGAGGAACGGTCCCGCGAGCGAGAGATCGCTGGCGTTGTAGTTGAGCAGCAGGCGCGCCGTGACGCCGCCGCACAGCGGCAGACCCAGCGCCGCGGCGAACACGAGACGCTCGCGCCACGCGCGCTGCTCGGTCAGCAGGATGCGCCGGAACTGCCGAAAGCGGACCAGCATCGTGGCCAGCGCCGCCACGACCGCCAGCTTGACGACGAGCGTCGTCAGCATGAACTGCGTCGCCGAGAGCAGCTTCACCTCGACCGGCATCGGCCCCTTCAACTATACCGGGATACCGCCTGTCGGCGGTCCGTCCGGCGGCAACCCGGGATCTTCCGCGGGCGCGGGCTGCCAAATGTATTACAATGCGGGCGCTCGTGATTTCGTTGTTCGATCCGCCCGGATCCTCCCCCGGTGAGAAGGTCGTAGCCAATCGGGACGCCGTGTCTCGCGCGCTGTCCGTCACCGAGGTCGAGAACGACTTCGTCGAGGACGTCTACACCAAGATCTCGTCCTGGTACGACCTGTTCTTCGGGCCGACGCTGCACGCGGGGCGGCTCGAGGCGATCCGGCGCCTGCCGTTGCGCCCCGGCTGCCGCATCCTCGAGGTCGGCATCGGCACCGGGATCAACGCGCCCCTCTACCCGCACGACTGCTTCGTGACCGGCATCGACTTCTCGGCCTCGATGCTCGCCAAGGCCGGGCGGCGCATCAAGGCGCACGGCGTGCGCAACGTGGACCTGATACGGATGGACGCCGCGGATCTGCGGTTCGCCGACGAGTCGTTCGATATCGTCTACGCGCCGTACGTCATCAGCGTCGTGCCCGATCCCGTGCGGGTCACGCGCGAGATGCACCGCGTCTGCCGCGCGGGCGGGCACGTCGTCGTGCTCAACCACTTCCGCAGCCGGAACCGGTTGCTGGCTCGGGTGGAGCGCATCCTGTCGCCGCTCACCGTGCACATCGGGTTCAAGGCCGACCTCGATCTGCCGGGGTTTCTCGAGCAGACGGGATTCGACCCCATCTCCATCGAGAAGGTCAACATTCCCCGAATCTGGTCGCTCGTGACGTTCCGCAAGGAAGCCTGAGGCGCGGCCCGTTGCACGAGCGCGAGTTCTTCAACGAGCGGCCGGAGACCAAGTCGGGGACCTACTCGTGTCCGCGCTGCGGCTTCCGGGGCGAGTACGCCGTCCGCTGGATCCGGCGCACCCGCAAGGATCGGCTGCCGCGCGGCGCGGGCGAGCGGGACCGCGCCCTGTTCGCGAAGCTCCGCAACTATCTCGTGCGTGTCGACGACACGGTCGTGTGCCAGAAGTGCCGCCGGCGCTTCGAGATCCCGTCGCACCAGAACCTCGCTTTCTTCTGACTCGTTTATAATCGCCTGAAAATGCTGCAGGTCACGCGGCGAGCCTGCGCCGGCCGGTCGGCACGGACACGCGCTGTCCTGGCGCACCCGCTCGCCGGCGCGCTGGCGTTCTGCGTGTTCACCCTCTGGCCGCCGGCCGCCGGCGGCCAACAGGTCGACCGCGCGACCGCCGAGCGCGAGTTTCACGAGCAGGCGACCCGGGCGCTCGCGCATGGGGAGCTGGACGAAGCCGTCACGCTGGCGTCCGGGCGGCCCGACACCGATCCGGCCGCGGCCGCCCTGCACGGCAGGACGCTCGTGCTGCGCGGCCTGTACGACGAGGCCCGCGAGCGGCTCGCGCCGGCGGCCGCGGCGGCGCCGGCCAGCGCGGCGGGGCTGGAGCTGGGCCTGCTGCTCCAGCGCGTCGGCCGCGGCGACGAGGCGGACCCGTATCTCGAAGCGGTTCTGACGCGGGGCCTGCGCTCGAGACGGCCCGTCGAGAAGTACCGCGGGGGCCTCGCCGCCCGCGCGCTGGGACGCTACCGCCAGGCCAACGGCCTGTTGCGGTCGGCAGCGATCGGGGCGCCCGAGGACCCGGCCGTCCACACGGCCTGGGCGGAGCTGTTTCTCGAGAAGTACAACCGCGCCGACGCCGTGCAGTCGTTCACCGCGGCCCTGGAGCTGGACGACGAATGGGCCCCCGCGCATCTCGGGCTGGCGCGCGCGCTGGTGAACGAGAACCCGCCCGTCGCCCGCCGGTCGGTCGATCGCGTCCTGGAGATCGATCCCGACAACGTCGCGGCGCACCTGTTCGTGGCCGAGCAGGAGCTCGGGGATCGGAACGCCGCCGCGGCGCGCGAATCGATCGACCGGGCGCTCGCGTTCAACGACGCCAGTCTGGAAGCGCGCGCGCTCCTTGCGGCCATGGCCTATCTCGAGGATCGCACGGCGGACTTCGAGGCGGAGGTCGGCCGTGTGCTCGCGATCAACCCCGCCTACGGGGACGTCTACCGCATCGCGGGCAGCCACACGGCCCGGGCGTATCGCTTCGACGAGGCCGCCGCGCTGGTGCGCCGGGCCCTGGCAATCGATCCGGACAACACCCGCGCCCTGGCGGAGCTCGGCATGCACCTGCTGCGCACGGGCGACGAGGACGGCGCACGGGAGGTGCTGGAACGGTCGTTCGCCGACGATCCGTTCGACGTCATCACCTACAACCTGCTCGAGCTGATGGATACGCTCGACGAGTTCGAGACGTTCGAGCGGGGCGACCTCATCGTGCGGCTCCATCCGACGGAGGCGCCGATACTCGGCGAGTACGTGCTGTCGCTGGCGCAGGAGGCCCTCGACACCCTGGCGGCAATCTACGCCGTCGAGGTCCAGGGGCCGATCCTGATCGAGGTGTTTCCGCGCCACGACGACTTCGCCGTGCGCAACCTGGGGCTGCCCGGCATGATCGGAGCGCTGGGCGCCTGCTTCGGCCGGGTGGTCACGATGGACTCGCCGCGCGCCCGCCCGCCCGGCGACTTCAACTGGCGGGCGACCCTGTGGCACGAGATCGCGCACGTCATCACGTTGCAGATGTCGAAGCAGCGGGTGCCACGCTGGCTGACCGAGGGCGTGTCGGTGTACGAGGAGCAGCGCGCGCGCCCCGCCTGGGGACGCGATCAGGAGCTGACGTTCGCCCGCGCGCTCAACGACGGCAGGGTGCTGTCGTTGCGGGACCTCAACGGCGGCTTCTCGAGGCCCGAGACGATCTCGCTGGCGTACTTCCAGGCCTCGGTGCTGGTCGAGCACATCGTCGACCGCTACGGCGAGGACGTGCTGCACACGCTGATCACGAGCTACGGCGACGGGCTCGATACGGAGGAGGCGCTGGCCGGCGTCGGCCTCGACTTCGACACGCTGCAGGCCAGCTTCGACGAGGCGGTCGAAACGCGCTTCGGCGCGCTCCGCGAGGCGCTCCTGCCCATCGAGGCGGAGGCCGACCCGGCTCCCGAGAGCCCGGACGCCGGGCCGCGCGAGCGGCGCGAGCCCGACCCGGCGGAGCGGCTGGCCGCCCTGCGGCGCCTCGCCGCGGAGCACCCCGGCAGATTCTCCGTGCAGTTCGAGCTGGGCAAGGCGCTGCGCGAGGCCGGCGAGCTCGACGACGCGCTGGCGGCGCTCGAGCGCGCGTCGCTGCTGGCGCCGATGGCCACCGGCATCGACAGCCCCCGGGGGGTGATTGCGGCGATCGCGCAGGAGCGGGGGGACCGCGACCGGGCGCTGCGCGAGCTGGAGCGCCTGCTCGACTTCGACCAGACGTCGCTCGCGGCGGCCCGGCAGCTCGCGGCGCTGGCCGAGGAGGCCGGGGACGAGGAGCGGATGGCGCTGGCCTACGATCGGCTCGTCGGCATCGATCCGTTCGATCCGGTGCCCCATCTGGCGCTGGGCCGCCTGGCGCTGGCGGACGGCGATGCCGCCACGGCCATCCTGGAGTTCGAGGTCGCGCTGGCCGCCGGTCCGGTCGATCGGGTCTCGGCCCACAGCGATCTGGCCGAGAGTCATCTGCTGGCCGGCCAGCCCGAGGAGGCCAAGCGCGCGGCGCTGGCCGCGCTGGAGATGGCGCCGACCTACGAACGCGCCCAGGAGCTGCTCCTGCGTGCCGTCGAGGCGGAGCCGTGAGGGCGGCGCGGCGGGGAGGGTGCACCGTAGCGTTGCTCCTGGCCGTGCTCATCGCCCCGCCGGTGCTGGTCGGGCCGGCCGCGGCCGGTCTCGAACAGCTCGTCCCGCCCGCTCTCGACGGCCTCGACTGGACGTTCGTTCGCATTCGATACAGCTCGGAGCCCGATCGTCTGGAGCAGTTCCGCCGGCGCTACTGGAGCGATCCGTGGGCCATCGACGGTCCCGCGGCAGAGCAGAACCTGTCGCGCCGGATGGGACGCGTGACGTCGGTCAACGTGAACGAGCCGCTCGTGATGGAGCTGACGGATCGGCGGCTCTGGGAGTATCCGTGGATCTACTTCGTCGAGCCGGCCAACATCGAGTGGTCTGCCGAGGAAGCCGGGATTCTCCGCGAGTTCCTGCTGCGCGGCGGCACGGCGACCTTCGACGACTTTCACGGGCCGGCGGAGTGGGAGCTGTTCGAGCAGCAGCTCGCGCGGGTGTTTCCCGCGCGGGAGCTCGTGGAGCTGCCGCTCGACCATCCGGTGTTCAGTTGCTTCTACGTGCTCACGGAGTATCCGCAGATTGCCGGCCTGGGGTCCTTCTTCAACGGCGTGACGTGGGAGAAGGGCGGCTACCGCGCGCAGTTGCACGCCGTTCTCGACGACGACGGCCGCGCGATGGTGCTGGCCAACTTCAATACCGACATGGGTGACGGCTGGGAGTGGTCCAACGCGGAGGAGTACCCCGGCTACGTGCAGTACACGGCCAGGGCGTACCGCATGATCATCAACGAGATCGTGTACGCGCTCACCCATTGACACGGCCCGCCGCCCGCGTCGGCGCACCCGACACGACCGATCATGGACTCGACAACCGCCGGGCAGGTCGCGGAACGCGTCGTGGCCGGGCGGGCCCGCATCCTGACCGAGCTGCACAAGGTCATCGTCGGTCAGGACGAGGCCCTCGACCTCGTGCTGACCGCGCTCTTCACGGGCGGCCACTGCCTCATCACCGGCGTCCCGGGCCTGGCGAAGACGCTGCTGGTCAAGACGCTGGCGCAGGTGCTGCAGCTCACCTTCAAGCGGATACAGTTCACGCCCGACCTGATGCCCGCCGACATCACCGGCACCGAGCTGCTGGAGGAGCGCGACGGGCAACGCGCCCTGCGCTTCGTCAAGGGGCCGGTGTTCGCGCAGATCATCCTGGCCGACGAGATCAACCGCACGCCGCCGAAGACCCAGGCTGCCCTGCTCGAGGCCATGCAGGAGTACCAGGTGACGGCGGCCGGGCGGCTGTACGAGCTCGAGCGCCCTTTCCTCGTGCTCGCCACGCAGAACCCCATCGAGCTCGAGGGCACCTATCCGCTGCCGGAGGCGCAGCTCTCCCGCTTCATGTTCAACGTCGTCATGTCCTACCTCCCCGAGGACGAGGAGGTGCGGGTGGTGACCTCGACCACGTCCGACGCCGGCCAGACCCCCGAGCGTGTGCTCGACGGCGCCGACGTCCTGGAATTCCAGCGCCTGGTGCGGCAGGTGGTGGTATCCGACGAGGTGGCGCGGTATGCCGTGCGGCTGGTCGACGCATCCCGGCCGGGGCGGGCGAACACGCCCGACTTCGTCGAGCAATGGGTGCGGTGGGGCGCCGGCCTGCGGGCGTCGCAGGCGCTCGTTCTGGGCGGCAAGGCGCGGGCGCTGATGCACGGCCGCTACCACGTGTCGGTCGGCGACGTGCGCGCCCTGGCCCGTCCGACGCTGCGCCATCGGCTGGTAACGAACTTCTTCGCCGAGTCCGAAGGCATCGACGCGGAGCAGGTGATCTCCCGTTTGCTGGATGCCGTGCCGTTGCCAGCCAGCGGCATGTGAGATGGCGGCAACCCCCCGCGCGAACGAGCTGCGCTATCTCGATCCGGCCGTCATCGGCCGCATCGGGTCGATGGAGCTGCGGGCGCGGACGGTTGTCGAGGGCTTCCTGATCGGTCTGCATCGCAGCCCCTACCAGGGCTTCAGCGTCGAGTTCTCCGAGTACCGGCAGTACATGCCGGGTGACGACACGTCGCTGATCGACTGGAAGCTGTTCGCGCGCACCGACCGCCACTACGTCAAGAAGTTCGAGGAAGAGACCAATCTGGACTGCCACCTCCTGCTCGACGTATCCGGGTCGATGGGCTACGGGTCGACCGGCGTCACCAAGCAGGAGTACGGCGCCTATCTGGCCGCCTCCATTGCCTACCTGATGAATCGCCAGCGCGACGCGGTCGGGCTGCTGGCGTTCGACGAGCAGGTCGTCCGGCACCTGCCCGCGAGCGCCCGGCCGGGCCATCTGCGCCGGGTGCTGCTCACGCTCGATTCACTGGCGTCGGGTCGCGGCTCGGACGTGTCGAAGCCGCTGAACCGGTTGGCCGAGGCGCTCTCGCGGCGCGGGCTGGTGGTCCTGATCTCGGACCTGCTGGACGAGCCGGAGCATGTCGTGCGCGGCCTCCGGCACCTCCGGTTCCGGGGCGCCGACGTGGTCGTGTTTCAGTTGCTGGACCGCGCGGAGCTGACGTTCCCGTTCGAGCGTCCTGCACGCTTTCGCGATCTGGAGACGGACGACGAGGTGGCCGCGGCGCCGCCGCTCGTGCGCGGCCACTACCTGCGGGAGCTGCGCACGCTGCTGGCGCTGTACCGGCGCGAGCTGCGCCTGGCCGGTATCGACTACTGCCTGGTGGACACGTCGCAGCCGCTCGACCTCGCGCTGCTCGCGTACCTCTCGGCCCGCAGCCGTCGCCACTAGCGACCGGTCCATGTCGTTCCTGTTTCCCGCGTTCCTCGCCGGCGCACTCGCGGTCGCCATTCCCATCGTCCTGCATTTCGCGCGGCGCGAGGCCGCGCCGCGCCAGCCCTTCAGCGACGTCCGGTTCCTGCAGCGCGCGCCGCTCCTGCAGGCACGCCGCCGGCGGATCCGGGAACTGCTGCTGCTGGCCCTCCGCTGCGCGGCGCTGCTGCTGCTGGCGCTCGCGTTCGCGCGGCCCTTCTTCGACGCCACGGGCCTGGCGGGCAGGCCCGTCACCATCGTGGCCGTCGACCGCTCCTTCAGCATGTCGCTGCCGGGACGATTCGAGCAGGCGCGCGGCGCGGCGCGCGCCGCCATCGCCGAGGCCCCGCCGGGCGACCTGGTGGGGCTGGTGACGTTCGACGAGCAGGCCCGGGTCGTCGCGCAGCCGGCGGCCGACCGCGCTGCCGCGGTCGCGGCGCTCGCCCGCGCCGGGACCGGTTTCGGCGCGACCCGCTACGGCGCGGCGCTTGCGGCCGCCGCGCGCTCGATCGGCTCGCGCGAGGGGCGGATCGTGGTGGTCACCGATCTGCAGCGCAGCGGCTGGGAGGCCGCCGGCTCCGGCTCGGTGCCGCCGGGCGTCACCGTCCGGACGGTCGATGTCGGCGCGGCCGGTCCCAACCTGGCGGTGACGGCGCTCGAGATCGGTCCGGCGGGCGCCGCGGCCGTGGTGGTCAACGCGGGCGCGCAACCGCGGTCGAGCACGCTGGCGCTGAGCGTCGACGGGATCGCGGTGGATGCCGCGGCGGTGACGCTGGCGGCGGGTGCCACCACGGTGGGCTTCGACGCGCCCCTGCCGCCCGCGGGCGTGCTCGAGGTGGCCGTCGACGACCCCGGCGGCCTGCCCGCCGACGACCGCCGCTATCACCTGCTCGACCGGCCGGCGCCCCTCGTGATTGCCTTCGTGACGGCCGGCGGGCGCCCCGAGGCCGGCGGCTTCTATCTGGAACGGGCCTTGCTGGCCGCCGGCGACGACAGCCCCTTCGCCGCGCGTCCACTCGAGCCGGCGGGCCTCTCGCCGGCCGCCCTGGATGGTGTCGCCGCCGTCCTGCTGCTCGAGACCGCGGGGCTCGGGCGGTCGGCGCGGGGGGCGTTGGGG
>CAZMWA010000184.1:0-15157 GCA_964569405.1 uncultured Vicinamibacteraceae bacterium
GTCGCTCGTCGCGACGGCCGGCGGACTCGTGTTCGGCGGTGATCTGAACGGGCGGTTCCGCGCCCTGGACGCGGCGACCGGGGACGTGCTGTGGGAGGTGAACCTGGGCTCGCCGATCACCGGCTTTCCGATCACCTTCGCCGTCGACGGCCGACAGCATGTCGCGGTCAGCACCGGCACCTCGCGGACCGTGGTGCACTTTGCGCCCCTGACGCCGGAGCTGCGCCCGAGCGCCGGCAACAACCTGTTCGTCTTTACTCTGCCCGAATAGCTTGTGATTCGCAGGAAACGCCCATAGTCGGCTGGACGGCTAGGATGCCGTGGGTCTGGCGGTGGCGGCACCAAGACCCTTGGCTGCCGTGCCTGCTGCTGCTCGTTCCGTGCTTCCACGATGGCGTCGTGGGCGGAGAATGCTCGTCCATGCGGAGGACGTCAACGGCTCGGCTCCCCGAGGTGCGGGTCGGGGCCGTGATTTTTTCGCCCAGCGCCGGAAAATCTCCCCACCCCTCCCCGCACCGCAGCAGCGGTACGGACGGATTAGTTCCGGCGTCGCCGTCGAGCGCCCTCCCGGGTGACTGCGGATCGGGTCTTGCATGGACAGCGTGGTGGGGGATCTGATGAGGGTTGACACACTCATGGCCACGGAGGTCGCCGCCGTGTACCCGGAAACGGACGTGCGTACCGCGGTCGGCGAGATGCGCTCGCGCCAATGCGGGTTCCTGCCGGTTCTCGATGAAGGCGGAGGGGTCGTTGGGGTGCTCACCGACAGGGATGTCGCCCTGGCCCTCGGCGCCGAGGACGCGCGGCCGTCCGAGCGTTTCGTGGCCGACATGATGACGAGGGATCCGCACACGTGCCGCATCGACGAGACGGTCGCTCAGGCGTTGCACCGGATGCGTGAATGTCTGGTGATGCGGCTCCCGGTAGTGACCGCGGCGGGCCGTCTGGTCGGGGCCATCTCGATCGACGATCTCGTGGGCGTCGCGCAGAACGTCCGCGCCGGCACCGACCGCGTATCGTTCGAGCAGGTGATGGCGGCGGTCACGGCGCTCGCCGCGCGGTCGTCGGGCCGCGCGCGGCTGTAGGCCCGCACCACGGCCGGGCCGGCTCCTCGGAGTCACGCTTCGGCTGCCGGGATCCAACCCGACGGGGAGGCCGAGATGAAACTCACGCGTATTCTGTTTCCGACGGACTTCAGTGAAACGGCCGAGCACGCTCTCGAGTTGGCCCGCGACCTGGCGACGCAAAACGACGCGTGCCTGCATCTGTTGCACGTTGTCCGCGATCCCGTCTCTCACGGGTGGCCGGGCGACGCCGCCGGGGTGATGGACCCGAACCTGATCGTGAACTGGCGACGGACGGCGGAGCAGAGGTTGCGGGAACTCCCACTTGACGGCACGCACACCGAGTCGGCGGTGTGCATCGGACATCCCTTTCTCGAGATCGTCCGGTACGCCAGGAACAACCAGATCGATCTCATCGTGATGGGGACGCACGGCCGCGGCCCGATCCAGCACATGCTGCTCGGCAGCGTTGCGGAGAAGGTCGTCCGCAAGGCGCCATGTCCGGTGCTTACGGTGAACAAGCCCGACCATGCGTTCGTGATGCCGGCCACCTAGAGGCACAGTTCGCGGGCGCAGGGAGCTGACGGCCGGAATTGCACCGCTTCAGGAAGCGAGATGGCCAAGTGGGCGTTCCGGCGGACGCGCCGGCCGCGACCGTCCAGTCACGTCGACCCCCGCGGCGTGTACGAGGCTGCACAGCACTACGTGGGCGATCTCGTGTACGGCGCGAACGACGGCATCCTCACGACGTTCGCGGTGGTTGCCGGCGTGACCGGAGGCGCGTTGTCGGCGACGGCGGTCACCATCGTCGGCATGGCGAATCTCTTCGCCGACGGACTGTCGATGGGGGTGGGGAACTACCTCAGCATCCGCGCGCGCGAGAGCGCGCTCGAGCAACAGGGACGGCCCGAGGAAGAAGCGCAACCGGCGCGGCATGGGGTAGCGACGTTCGTTGCCTTCGTCCTGGCAGGAGCGGTGCCGCTCGCGCCGTATCTGGTTCCCGGCGTCAGCGAGAAGTTCCTCGCGGCGGCGATCCTCGCGTTCGGGGCGCTGTTCGGCGTAGGTGCCGCCCGGTCGTTGGTGACCGCCAGTCGGTGGTGGGTCAGCGGCCTGGAGATGCTCGGGCTCGGGGCTCTGGTTGCGGCGGTAGCCTACGCAACCGGCGGCTGGGCCGCCCGCTTCGTCGAGAGCGGCGCGATAATCCCGTAGCAGGATGCCCAAGGCGACCATGGCGCCGCCGCTGCAGGCGAAGCTCCTGCGGTTTCTGGACGAGAAGGCCTTCAAGCGGGTCAATGGCCGCCCTTGGACGCTATGGGTGGCCCGGCGACGTACGCGAGCTGCGGAACGCGGTCGAACGCGCCGTCCTGCTCAGCCAGCGGGATCGCGTGACGGCCGAGGACTTCCCCCTGCAGTTGACGACCGGAGGGAGCGCCGGCGGACCTCATGTTGCCTGCATCCGGCCGTCCGTTGCTGGCGCGCATCTTGCGTTGCATACGGCTCTGACGCTCCCGGAGGACCACGCACCCCATGTCGTCCATCCGGCGATCGGCCGACGCTACTGAGCCAGTCGAACAGGCGCCAGCTCTCCGGATCTCGTCTCATGGAGGATCTTGCCCGGCGCGGCGTCGGCGTCCTCATCGTGCTCGGTCGCCTGATTTGGCGGCCAGATACGCGAGGACGCCTCGGGCCGCCCTGCTTCCCCTCGCTTCTCTCTGCCATCGTGACCTCCGTTGTCTGATCACCGATGGCCTCTTGCAAGTTGCGCGCCATCTCCGAAAATCGTCCCAAGTTGGCTTCGGCAGTCCCGCCCGTTCCGAAAGAAGAGACACAACGACGGACACGTGGCCCGAGGCGCACCGGTGGGGACCGGTCCTGTAGCGTTCGATGACCCCCTCGTTCCAGGTGGCGATCCGTGTTACAAATGGAATGTGAACAACTCACCCTGCCCGAATGGCGCACGACGCATGGCCAAGTGCATCATGAGTGTTTCGATTCGCCTCTCGCTGGTCCTGCTCGTCGCGAGTGCCGCCGCGTGCGACTCACCGACGAGTCCGACGCCGACAGCGCCGGGCGGGCTCATGCCGCGGCTGTCGAGCATCCAGACCGTCATCTTCAACGCCTCGTGCATCGAGCATCACGGCGACCACGCGACGGAGGCGGATCTGGACCTGACCGCCGGCAACGCCTTCGCCAACCTGGTGAACGTGCCCAGCGTGCAGGTGGCGCTCAATCGGGTGACGCCGGGCGACGCGGAGAACAGCTACCTGATTCACAAGCTCGACGGCCGTTCCGGCATCGTGGGCGACCGGATGCCGACGAACGGTCCGTTCCTGTCAACCGCACAGATCGACGTCATTGAGCAGTGGATCAACGACGGCGCCCGGAACAACTGAGCCGGGAGCCGACCATGAGGAGAGCGCCGCGGCGGGTCGCCGCGCTCGCCGCAGCCGCCGCGACGCTCCTGGCCGCGCTCGGCCCGGTGGGCGCGCAGCCGGCGGCTGCCGGGGAGTCCTGGCGCCTGACCTCCGGGAACGTACGGGTGCGCTGCCGCCTCACGGTGGGCGGCAGCTTCGATGCCGCCACGTCGGCGATTTCCGGCACCCTGCGTCGAGCCGGACCGGACGCGTCCTACGCGGGCGCGCTCAGCGTCGACCTCGTGTCCCTCGACACCGGCATCGAGTTGCGCAACGCCCACCTGCGGGAGCGCCATCTCGAGGTAGCCCGCGGCGAGCGGTTTCGCCACGCCGTCCTGACCGGCATCGCGCTGGCAGCCCCGTTCCCGGCGGACGCCACGCGCCACGAGACGGCGTTCTCGGGCACGCTGTTGCTGCATGGGGTGGAACGGGCCGTCGCGGGCGAGGCGGAGCTGAGCCGGGGCGACGGGCGGATTCGCGTGCAGGCAGCGTTCTCGCTGAGTCTGGCGGCGTTCGACATCCCGCCGCCCCGCTATCTGGGCGTCGGCGTGCGCGACGAGGTCGTCATCCGCGTCACTTTCGACGCCTTGCGCGCCGAGCCGTCCCCGGGCGACTCCCGATGATCCGCGCGGGAACTTTGCGCCGCTGCCTGGCAACGGCCCTCGCCGGCGCCGCGCTCGCGGGGGGCTGGGGCGCGGCGCCGGCGGCCGCCGAGCCCATGTTCCTCTCCAAGCAGTATCCACGGTGCACGGCCTGCCACTACTCGCCGTCGGGCGGCGGGCTGCTCACGTCGTACGGACGATCGCTGTCGCGAGAGGAGATCTCGACGTTCGGCCGGCGCGGCGCGGCCGGCGCCGCGTCGACGGAGGCCTCCCGGAGCGAGGAATCCTTTCTGTTCGGCGCGCTGGGAAGCGACAGTCCCCTGCAGCTCGGCCTCGACGTCCGGCCCTCGCACCTGGACGTGGACGTGCCCGGCCGCGCCATCGACGCTCGCAACTTCCTGATGAACCTCGACCTGCAGGCCGCCTGGCAGCGGGCGCGATGGACAGCCTACGGCAGCGTCGGACGCAAGCCGACCGGGGGCGGCGAGCTCGTCTCCTACGAACACTGGGTCGCCTACCAGATCAGCGACGCGCTGAGCGTGAGGGGAGGGCGCTTCCTGCCGGCCTACGGCGTGCGGTTCGCCGATCACACCTCGTTCACGCGTGAGGGCCTGGACCTCGCGCAGGACGATCAGGTCTACGGGGTCGAGGTGGGGGTCTCGACCGATCGATCGCTGCTGCAGCTCTCCGTCGGCCCGGGCCGCGCCGATTCGCTCGTGGCCGGCCACGGCCAGGCAGCGCTGACCGCCAGCGGCCGGTTCCAGGTCGACCTCAGCCCGCGCACGGTCGTCGTCGGGTCGATACTGTACCGTGGCGGCACGCGCGCCGGTCCCCGCAGCACCGACAGCGGGATCTCCTTCGGCTACGCCCCGGTGCGCTGGTTGGCGACCTGGACCCATGCCGACCTCCGCCTCCAGAGGCGTGCCGCCAGCGATCGGTCGTACATCGTCGCGAACCAGACGTCGGTGGAAGCGTGGCGCGGCGTCTGGCTGAGGGTGTCGCCGCAGGTGCGCTGGATCGCCGGGGACCCGCGGGGCGAGGTGCGCCGCATGGTGTACGGCCTCGACTTCTATCCGCGGACCCACTGGCACGTGAACCTGTCCTACTACCGGGACCACCGCCGCCTCGGCGACCTGCACACGCGGGCGCTTCTGGCGCAGTTGCACCTGTATCTGTAGGGCGAGCGCGCCGCGACGATCGCTCTTCCCTTTTCCCGACCCCCATCTCCGCCGGGCGCAGGCGTCCCGATCACAGCGGCGTGATACGGGAACAGAATGCCGCCGACCCAGAATATCATTAAAATATCACTATAGAGATGAACTTTACTCTATATTGTCGCTATTATGCGCTAGACTGTGTCGTATGTCCATTCCGGTAGCGTGCTTGACACCCATGCGACCGGTTATGTCATGAAATAGTCGTCCGACGCGATGAACCAAACCGACCCTGATTACGCCGCCTTCTGCACGCGGCTGCCGAAGCTGCGGAGGCTGGCGGACTACGTGCCCAGGGTCCACCACTTGGAGCTGACCGGGGGCCGCGGGGACTCCCTGCAGAGCATCACGAACTATTACGCGCTGGTGACCCGCGTCTACGCCGCCAACCGCCGCACCCTCAAGCGGCTGGTCGCGCTTGCGGACCACGTCGAGCGCGGGATGTCACCGTGCGATGCGGCCAGGCAGGCGTGGTCGGAGTTCCCCGACCCGCACCCGGGCCGACCCGCGAGGCCGGACTGGGTGATGAGCGGGGAATCGCCGCGCGCCGCGGCGGGAGCGGCGCGCGGCGAAGGGGTTCCCGCAAGCGGACGCCGGGGTTCGGGGCAAAGCCCCGTCTGATTGATGCTGCCTAGTCCTGGTCGTCAGGCAACGCGAAGACGTACAGCGCGTTGCCGCTCTGCGGGTGATGGACGTCGTGCGCCAGCGCGCGCGGCGCGAGGCGCGGGCTGCCGCCGCCCAGCCCGGTCGACACCGCGACGTACTGCCGGCCGCCCGCGCGGAACGTGATCGGAAAGCCCTGCACGGACGTCCCGAGACGCGCACGCCACAGCTCCTCGCCCGTCTCGACGTCGAACGCGCGGAAACGGCGGTCGAGGTCGCCGACGAACGCCAGGCCGCCGGCGGTCGACAGCACGCCGGTCAGGAAGGTCGGGCGCTGCTCCACGCTCCAGACCTCCTCCAGCGTCTCGGCGTCGAAGGCTGCCAGCTTGCCGAGGTTGCCGTCGGTGCCGGGCATCTCGTGGAACGGCCGCGAGCTCATCCCGACCCCGCCCGAGCCCAGCTCCAGCGGCACCTCGCGGACGGCTATCTCCATGCAGGTCTGGGCCAGCGGCAGGATCAGCAGCCCCGATCCCGGGTGGTAGCTCATCGGATGCCAGTTCTTGCCGCCGGCCGTGCTGGGACACGCCGGCACGAGCTGCTCGAACTGCGCGTCGATGATGTCCTGGCGATAGGTCACCTCGCCGGTCTCGGGATCGATGCGATCGAACACGTTCTGGTGGACCGCCTCCTTGTAGCCGAGGAACTCGCCCGTCTCGCGGTCCAGCTTCCAGAGGATGCCGTGCTTGCCGGCGCTGAAGACGGCCCGGCGGCCGCCCACGTCGACCAGCACCCGCTCGTAGACCTCGTCGAGGTCCAGGCTCTCGGCCGGCACGTGCTGGAAGTACCAGTCGAGGGTGCCGTCGCCCGGCCGGATGGCCACGGTCGAGTTGGTGAAGAGCCCCGTGTCCTCCATCGTCATCCCGCGGCTGACCGCCGCCCACGGCTTGGCCTGCGCCACGCCGAAGTAGACCAGGTCGAGGCCGGGGTCGTAGCTGCCGGTGATCCACGTGTCGCCGCCGGCGCGCAGGTAGTCCGGCACGTCCGCCCAGGTGTTCCCGCCCGGCTCGTCCGAGCCGGCCGTGGTGTGGAAGCGCCAGCGCCGCTCGCCGGAGGCGGCGTCGTAGCCGCTGATGAAGCAGCGCTCGACCGTGAAGCGGTCGCAGCCGCTCAGCCCCTGCACGATGGTCCCGTTCACCACGATCGGCCCGCTGGTGTTGCGGAACCCGTCCGCCTGATCGGCGATGACCGTGTCCCATGCCTTCTCGCCCGTGCGGGCGTCGAGCGCAATCAGGCGCGCGTCGGGCGTGGCCAGCAGCAGGTGGTCGCCGTAGATCGCCAGGTTGCGGCTGGTGCCCGAGTAGCCGCTCGTCGCCACCGCCACCCGGTACTCCCAGATGAGGTCGCCCGTCGCGGCGTCCAGCGCCTGCACGACCGGACCGATGCCCGCCACGTACAGCACGCCGTCGTAGGCGATCGGCGAGGGGGCGTTCCAGCCGCCCTCGTTCATCGCCCAGATCCAGGCCAGCTCGAGCTCGCCGACGTTGCCGCGGTCGATCTCCGCCAGCGGGCTGTGGCTCCAGGCCTCGTAGTTGCGGCGGATCATGAGCCAGTCGCCGTCGTCCGGCTGCCGCAGCATCGCGTCGGTGACCGGCCGGAAGTTCTCGACCTCGCCGGCCACCGTGACGCCGGCCTCCGGCGCCGGCCCGGACGCCCCCGCCGTCGGGGGCAGCCCGCTGCCCGCCGGGGCCGGCGCGGCCGCGGCCTGCGCCGCGGCAGGCTCTCCGGTGGCCACCGTCCCGATGGCCACTGCCGTCGTCGCGGTCAACGGCGCGTCTCCGGCGGGCGCGCCGTTCGCCTGCAGCAGGTACGCCACGACGTCGACGTACGCCTCGTCCGCCAGCGCGTCCTCGTCGGGCGGCATCGAGCTGCTGATCCGGTCGTGGAGATCGCGCGGGCTCAGGTCGCCCCAGAACCGCAGGAAGCTCTCGCCCGCGAGCGGCGGGGCCTCGAAGCTGCCCTGCAGGTTGGACTGGTGGCAGCGGGCGCACGCCTGCTCGTAGACGGCGCGGCCGGCGGCCGCCTGCGCGGCCGTGTAGACGCCGTCCGCGGACTGCGCCGCGGCGCCGGACGCGACGGCGGCGGACAGCATGGCGACGGCGGCCGCCACCGCGGCCCGCCGGGCGTATCCGAATCGTGAGCGCGTCATGGCTACTGCACCTTGAAGCGGGCGATGCGGTCGGACCGGACCGAGCCGACCCAGATCTCGTCGCCGACCTCGATGGCCGTGGTCCCCGAGCTGAACGCGTCGTTGTACGGGTGGCGGATGATCTCCTCCAGCTCCAGCGTCCGCGGATCGACCCGCGCCACGTTCGAGGTGGTCATCGGCATGCCCTTGCTGCCCTGGCCCGTGGCGAGGATCGAGCCGTCGGCCTGCATCCGGAGGTTGTCGATCCGGAATTCGGCCGCCGCCTCGGCGCGCTGGACGGGGGTCTGCCCGCGCGACAGCCGGACGAACGTCTGCGTGCCCCAGGCGCCGATGTAGAACCAGCGCCCGTCGGGGGAGATCTCGATGCCGTTCGGCCCGGCCGTCTCGCTGCCGGGCACCATCTCCCAGCCGGTCCCGGTGTGCCACTCCCAGATCGCCCCCGAGATCGTGCCCGTCATGATCGGCTCGATCGGCGCGCCCAAGTTGCGGAAGCTCGTCGCCGCGAAGCCGCCCTCCGGCAGCGCGACGACGGAGTTCAGGTTCAGCGGCTCCGGCGCCACCGCGCACCCGACCCAGGTCAGCGCCGGCGGCGCGGCGCTGACGTCGAGCTCGAAAACCTCCACCGACTCGCGGTTGCCGTGGTGGACGGCGTACACCGTGCGCACCGCACCATCGCCGGGGGCCACGTAGAGCCCGTGCGTGTCGTCGATCGGCACCGGGCCGGGGCACGCGTCCCAGGTGGCGCTGTCGAGCCGCTCGCGCGGCGACGCGGCGGGCAGCAGCACGGTGGAGCTCAGATCGCGCGTATCGACGATCCGCAGCCCCCCCGTACCCTCCGGGTAGCTCGACACGAGGACCCACGGCGTGCCGGGCACCGCCACGAGGTCCTCCGGCCCCACCTGGCCGCAGATGAACTCGACATCTCCGACCGGTTCGCAGTCCTGGGCGCGGGGCGCGGCCACGCCCCCCTGCAGCGCGAAGGCCGCGGTCAGCACGAGCAGCGTCAGTGTTCTCGTCATCTTGCAAGGCTCCTTCCGAGCGTCGGATCAGCGCTGGTGCACAGCATCATACGCCGGCCCGCGGCTGGGAGAAAGGAGCGGTCGGACGGCCGCCGCCCCCCGGGAGTGTCCGGGAGGCGGCGCCGGCAACGGGGAAGGAAGCGTGGCGCCCCAGGTCAGGGAGCGACGGTGACGGCGACGTCTGCCATCGTGGCCAGGCCGCCGTCGTGCGCGATGGCGCGCAGCACGTAGGCGCCGGGCGCGGCGAATGTCGCCCGCGCGACCCAGCGGCCGCCGTCGGGGGCCGGCGGGGTCGCCCAGCCGGGCGACCACGGCGACTGGCCGGTATCCCGCGTGTCTTCCCAGACCTTGATCTGCGGCGGATCGAAGACCACCTCGCCGGCGCCGCGGTAGACGAACCACGACAGGCGGTGCCCCGTGGCCGTGTCGGTCGTGAAGCGGCCCGGGTCGCGCGGGTTCGAGGCCGGCATCGACCGGGCGCGCGGCTTGCCGTCGTCGGTCGACACGGCGACCAGCTCCAGCGGCTCCCCGGCGCGCACGGTGCGCGCCCCGCCGCCTTCGATGGCGAGGGTCGGCGCCGCGTTGTCGGCCAGCTCCGGGGTCGTTCCGGCGCCGCCCCCGGCTCCGTAGTTGGCCTGGATCACCAGATCGTCGATGAAGTAATCGCGCTTGAGCGTGGCGTAGGCGCGCTCGGTCCGGCCGTTGGTCGTCAGCGTCCAGACGAGCTCCCGGTCGCCGAAGTCGGCCGGCACCCGAATGCGGAAAACGAAGCGGTTCCGCCGCGGGTAGAAGTGCGTCGGCTGCCCCTGGTCCGGGCCGCCCGGCTCGATGTTGTTGCCCGGTCCGACGGGCACGTCGATCACTTCCTCCCAGTTCCTGTTCATGTAGCCGAACACCAGGTTGAAGGAGCCGTCGGCGTTCTGCTCCCAGCCTTCGTAGGCCGGCGCGATGGTCTGTCCCGTCGAGTACGAGGGCTGGGCGAGCCCGGGCGACGGCATCGCGAGCGATGCCAGCAGCAGCAGCCGGAAACCCGCGGCGCTGTTCCTCATGGCGCGCCCCTCAGTTGTTGCCGCCGACGGCAGCGGCGGCCGGCGCGTCGTCGACGCCGCAGACCAGGCACCCGATGTCGGGGCCGCCCCCGGCCGCGATGGCGGCCTCGCGCTCGGCCACCGCGGCGGCGAACTCCTCGTCGTCGAGGTAGAGCGCCTGCATCAGGTTGATGAACATGTTGTCGACGGAGCGGTGGCCCGAGCCGGACCAGTTGCGCGGATCGACCACGTTCGGGTTGGTCGGCGAGTTGTCGAAGTAGCCGGTCAGGTGCAGGATCGTCCCCTTCGGCAGCAGCGGCGCCGCGTCGTCGGCGTACTTGTAGACACGCACCCAGTTGTGGTCGTAGCCCGCGCAGTTGAGCGTCTGGACGGTCGTGCCCCAGACCGCCTCGAGGCACATCCGCACGCCCGGCGCGTGCATGTGCGGCTCGAAGACGCTGATTTTGGCGTTCTCCGGCAGCGCGAAGTAGGCGTCGGCGCGCTGGTCGGACTCCATCGGGCGGATGTCGAGGTCCGGGCCGTTGCCCACGAAGAGCAGCTCCATCTGCTTCTCCGGCTCGTAGCCCCGCGGATGGAACTTGAAGGCGACGTCGATGTGCGCGCGCGTGTCGGTGCCGTTCGAGTGCAGGTGCGTGGACGGAAACAGCAGCGTCGAGCCGGCCGCCAGCAGCCGCCCGGCCTGCTCGTCGAAGACGTCCGCGTTGCGGCCCACCTCGTGCACGGGCCAGATGGTGGCCGCCGCCGGATTGTCGCCCTCCGCCATGGTGTAGAGCGCCGAGTGGTGCACGACGAACAGGCCGCCCACCGTGTCGGAGCGCACGCCGCGGTCCAGGTCGTTGCGCTCCTTGTACTCGATGGCCGCCACATAGCGGTCCTCGGTCAGGCCGCTCGGCGACTGCCCCAGGCTGCCCCACCAGTCCGGCGCGCTGCCCGGCACCTCGAAGGAGGGCGACGAGACGACCAGGTCGGGCTCGCCGATCTCCCAGTCGTCGACGTCGATGAACGGCGGCGGCGGCGGCATGTCGGCCGGATCGCCCTGCGGCGCGCCGTTGTCGGCCCAGCGCGCGATGGTCGCGATCTCGTCGTCGCTCAGCGACCAGTCGTCCTTGAACCTCTGGATGCCGACGTTCTTCTCGATGTACCAGGGCGGCATGACGCCCGGCTTGTCGCGCAGCCCCGTGCGGTACTTGATGGCCCGCGCCCAGGGCCGGACCTCCTCGTAGGAGATGAGCGACATCGGGGCCAGCGCCTGCGGCCGATGGCACTTCTGGCAGCTCCGCTGCAGGATCGGGGCGATGTCCTTGCTGAACGTCGGCTCGTCGGGCACGGCTTCGGCGGCGGCTGCCTGCGGCGCGGTGATGGCGATGGCCGCGGCGAGCCCGAGCAGGCCGGCCAGCTTCCAGGTCTTCGACATGGGTGTCCTCACTCTCGACTCTTGCGTTTCTGGTTCGGTTCTCAACCCCGTAGTATAACGTCCCCGTAAATCGTTACGTGCGGCCGGCAGGTCCGGTTCCCCGCCCCGCGGGCCGACCGCGCAGGGCCGTGGGGACGAGTCCCCGGGGCCCGATCGCCATACGCAGTTATGCTATCGGGCTATGGTATCCTGGCCGGCATGGACTCGACGCAGCGGATCACCGTCCACGTGCCCGCCGACCTGCTCGAGCGAGCCCGCCGATCAACCGGCCGGGGGATCACGGCGACCGTTCGTGAGGGTCTGCAGTTGGTAGCCGCCGCGGAGGCGTACCGGCAGATTCGGGCACTCCGCGGGCGCGTGCCTGTCCCGGTCGATCTCGAGAGGTTGCGGGAGGACCGTGATTGATTGCCGTCGATTCCAGCTCCCTCATCGCCTACTTCGGCGGGGACGCGGGCGACGACGTGGATTGGCTCGACCAGGGGCTCTTCATGAACCAGGTGGCGCTCCCGCCTGTCGTGCTGACCGAGATGTTGAGCAGTCCGGGTCTTGACGACCGGGTTGCACGGCTGCTCGGCGAACTGCCAGTCCTCGACCTCCACGCCGGCTTCTGGACGCGGGCCGCGGCAACCCGCGGGCTGATCCTGGCCCGCCGGCTGCGGGCTCGCCTGGCCGACACGTTGATCGCCCAGACCTGTATCGACCACCGGCTGCCGCTGATCACGAGGGACCGCGACTTCAGGCACTTTGCGGCGTACGCCGGACTGGCGCTGGCGTAGCGTCTCCAATCAGCCGGCATGGCCGCGATCGACCTCGCGATCCTCGCGGCCTTCGTCCTCTACGCGGTAAGCGCGGGCATCCGCAACCGCCGCGCCGCGTCGCGCAACCTCGACGAGTACTTCCTGGCGGGCCGCCGCCTGCCGGGCTGGCAGGCCGGGCTGAGCATGGCCGCGACACAGTTCGCGGCCGACACCCCCCTGCTCGTGACCGGCCTGATCGCCACGGCCGGCATCTTCGCGCTGTGGCAGCTCTGGATCTACGCGCTGGCGTTCCTGCTGATGGGCTTCGTCCTGGCAGGCGGCTGGCGGCGGGCCGGCGTCCTGACCGACGCCGAGTTGACCGAACTGCGCTACGGCGGGCGCGCGGCCGCGGTGCTGCGCGGCGTCAAGGCCGTCTACTTCGGCACGGTGCTCAACTGCACGGTGCTCGCGTGGGTGCTGTTCGCCGCCGTCCGCATCGCCGAGCCGTTCCTGCTCTGGGACCAGTGGCTGCCACCCGCCCTCTTCGAGCCGGCGGTCGACCTGGTGGCGTGGATCGGCGTGCCGCTGACCGCCGGCCGCCCCGACGACCCGGCCATCTGGACGGCGACGGCCAGCAACCTGATCTCGCTGCTCGCGCTGCTGGCGGTCGTGACCGCGTACTCCGCCAGCGGCGGACTGCGCAGCGTGGTGGCCACCGATATCGTGCAGATCGCCGTCATGCTGGCCGGCACGGCGGCGTTCGCCGCCATCGTCACCGCGGAGGCCGGCGGGCTCGCCGGCATGGCCGAGCGGCTGCGCCCGCAGTTTGCTGCGAGCGGCCTCACGGCGGAGGAGATGCTCGCGTTCACTCCCGATCGGGCCCGCGGCGCGGCGCCGGCCGTGCTCGGCATGCTGGGCCTGCTGTGGCTCATCCAGCTCAACGCGGACGGCAGCGGCTACCTGGCGCAGCGGACGATGGCCTGCCGCAGCGACCGCGATGCGCGGACCGCCGCGGTGGTGTTCACCTACACGCAGGTGCTCGTCCGCAGCCTGCTGTGGCTCCCGCTGGGGCTGGGCCTGCTGGTCCTCTTCCCGCCCGACCCGGCGCTGGCCCCGGAGCTGCTGCAGGCCGACCGCGAGACCTCGTACGTGCGGGGCATGGCCGAGCTGCTGCCCCCGGGGCTGCTGGGACTGATGCTGACCGGCATGCTGGCCGCCCTGGCGTCGACGGTCGACACCCACCTCAACTGGGGCGCGTCGTACTGGACGAACGACATCTACAAGCGGTTCGTCTGCCAGGCGTGGCGGGGCGTCGATCCGGACGAGCGGGCGCTGGTGCGGGTGGCGCGGGGCGCCAACGTGGCGATCCTCGCCATCGCGCTGCTCGTCATGACGCGGCTCACGTCGATCAACCAGGCGTGGCAGACCAGCCTGCTGATGGGCGCGGGCATGGGGGTCGTGCTCGTGCTGCGCTGGCTCTGGTGGCGCGTCAATGCCTGGGCGGAGATCGCCGCGGCGCTCGTCTCCCTGGTCGCCGCGCCGATCCTCATGACGGTGCTGGGCGACGACGCCCAGGCGGCGCGGCTGCTGCTCATGGCCGCGCTGGCCACCTCGGGCGCGCTCGCCGCCGCGCTGCTCGCGCCGCCCGAGGACCGGGCCCGGCTGGTCGCGTTCCATGCGCGCGTGAAGCCGCCGGGCTTCTGGGGTCCGATCGCCGCGGCCGCCGGCGAGGCGCCGGCCGCCGGTGCGCGGCGGCTGGCCCGCGGCGCCGCCGCAACCGCCGCCTGCGCGGCCTCGGTCTTCTGCCTGCTGGTCGGCGCCGGCACCTGGCTCACCGCCGCCCCGCCGCCCGTCTGGTTCCCCTGGCGGTCGCCCTGGATCGCCGCCCTCCTCGCGGCGGGGATCGCGCTCGTCCCCGTGTGGCGCCGGCTCGCGGACGCGGCGCGCGGGGAGGCGCCTCACAGCCGGAAGAGCCGGTTCACCTTCACCACCAGCCCGCGGCTGCGCAGGCCGTAGGAGCGGTCCGGACGGAACGGGTCGGCGTGCCGCTCGTCGGTGTAGACGACGAACAGCTCGCTGCCGGGCGTGTACTCCCACCGCAGCCTGAGGTTGTTGCTGACGGTGTGGGTGCTCGAGTTGTACTGCACCAGGCCGCTGAAGAACATGCGCGGCGTGAACGTGTAGGTCACGCGGGAGACGGCCAGGTCCGCTCGGAACGCGCCGTGCGGCGTGTCGATCCAGTTGATCGAGAGCGTCGGCTCGACCGACAGCTCCGGCGTCACCTCCAGCCGGCCGCGGCTGAAGGTCAGCGACCGGATGCTGCCGTTGAAGTACTCGCCGATCAGCACCCGCAGCTCGCCGCTGAGACGCCGCTGGGCGCCGGGAGCATACAGCAGCTCCACGTCGCGGAAGCCGTAGCCGCCCACCGGCAGCGTCACGCCGGGCCCGGCCTCGAACGGCTCCACGAGCAGCTCGTAGTTGTCCGCCGCCGACACGCCCAGCCGGTCGCTGCTTTCGAACTCGGTCAGGAACGCCACCTGCGTCTGGCGCGTCTCGACGTACCCCGTGTCCGCGGTCAGGATGTAGTCGAAGCTGCCCTCGAAGCGGAACTGCCGGACCGTCTCGATGGCGTCCGGACGGGGGCTGAAGCGCCCCGTGGCGTACGAGCGCCGGAAGTTGCTGCGGCGGAGAAAGCCCACCTCGGGCACGAAGTTGTCCTCGACGAGCAGGTGCTCCGCCTGGAATCCGTAGCGGTCTCCGGCGTAGGTGAACTGGCCCTGGTAGCTCAGGTCCCTGCCGTCGCGGCCGGGCGTCCGCGTCCTCGCGACATAAGCG
>CAZMWA010000185.1:0-6216 GCA_964569405.1 uncultured Vicinamibacteraceae bacterium
AACCCGGATCCCGCCAACTGGGTGGGGAACGGGCGGGGGCGCACGATCGACGAGATGGCGTTCGCCTGGATCGGCTGGTACGACCTGACCGACGAGGAGTACGAGCAGGAGGTCGCGGACCGCAAGGCCCGCCGCGAACGGGCGGCGTCCACCGCCGGGCAGCAGTAGCGCGATGCGGATCCTCAGGAGCGCCGGGCGCCCGCTCGTCACGGCGGTCGCCCTCGCCTGCCTCGTCGGCGCCGCGGGCGCCGCGCGGGCGCAGCTCGAGCACCTGCCCTGGATACTCAAGTACAACAGCGGCCAGAACATCCAGCCGATCTTCCACGGCTGGTCGCGCAACCCCGCCGGCGGCTTCGACATGCACTTCGGCTACCTCAACCGGAACTACGTCGAGGAGCTGCAAGTGCCCGTGGGGCCCGCCAACCGTTTCGAGTCGGGCGGCGCCGACCGGGGGCAGCCGACCTGGTTCCGCCCCCGCTTCCACAACTTCGCGTTCCGGGTGGGCGTGCCCGCCGACTGGGGCGAGCGCGAGCTGGTGTGGTCGGTGACCGCGCACGGCAAGACCGATCGGGCCGTGGCCTGGCTGCAGCCCGAGTGGGAGATCGACGACCCGGCCGCGGGCATCGCCTTCCTGCAGACCGACCCGCCCAACCGGCCGCCGACCATCGCGCTGTCCGTCGTGGCGCCCGTCGCGCTGCCCGCGGCGGCCACCCTGACCGCCGAGGTTGCCGACGACGGCCTGCCGTCCGGCCCGCGCGAGGTGCGCGCGCTGGCCGTCGGCCAGGAGACGCCGCCGACGCTGCTGCCGGGTCCGGGCGCCGTGCAGTCGCCCGTCAACCTGCCGCAGTTGCCGGCCGCGCCCGACCGCACCACGGCGCGGCAACTGCCGGACCCGCGTCCCGAGGGCGTGTCGGTCTCGTGGATCGTGTGGCGCGGCCCCGCCGGCGCGGTCTTCGAGCCGGTCCACAGCCCGGCGGAGAACGGCCGGACCACCACCACGGCCCGCTTCGCCCGCTCGGGCACCTACGTGCTGCGCGCCACGGCGACCGACCGCATGCTGTCGGCCACGGCCGACGTGACCGTGACCGTGCAAGCGCCGCCCGCGCAGTAGCACCCTGCAGACTGCGCAAGGCGCGCACGCGGCCGCGGCGGGTGGTACCCTGGATCTCGTGGTGGACGCGGGATGACGACCGGCAGCAACACCTTCCGTGCGGGAGCTGTCGCCCGGCTGGCGTGCGGCTTGGCGGTCGCCGCGGCCGGGCTGGTCGCGGTGCTGCCACAGCCGACCGCCGCCGTCTGGCAGGCCAGCGTCATCCTGAGCGAGTGGGGCCACTGGCTGGCCGCGCTGGCCCTGCTCCTGCTCCCGGGCGGACGCCGTTCCGGCGCCGACGCCGCGGGCGCCGCGGCGGCCGCCGCCGGCATCGTCCTGCTCCTCTCGCCGCTGGCGCGCGCCCTCCCGCTCAACGACAGCCTGCCGCCGCTGCTGGAGCGGGCGTTCGGGCCCGCCCCGCCGCACGCCGCGACGGCCCAGGCGCCGCGGCCGGCGCCGCTCGTCGTCACCGACCTGCTGGCCGGCGTCGCGTCGGACGACGTGATCGCCGACGAGCACGTCTACACCGTCGTGGACGGCCGCAACCTCACGCTCGACCTCTACCGCCCGGCCTTCGCCGAGGGGTCGCTGCCGGTGGTCATCGCGGTCCACGGCGGCGGCTGGGTCGGCGGCGACAAGCGCGACCTGCCGGAGCTCTACGAGTACCTGGCGTCGCGGGGCCACGTCGTGGCAGCCGTTGCCTACCGGCTGGCGCCGCGCTGGCAGTTCCCGGCCGCCCAGGAGGACCTGGCGGCCGCCATGCGCTACGTGCAGGGCCTGGCCCACTCGCACGGCCTGGACCCCGACCGCATCGTCCTGCTGGGGCGCTCCGCCGGCGCCCAGATCGCGCTCCTGGCCGCCTACACGGCGGGCGACCCGGCCATTCGCGGCGCTATCTCGTTCTACGGACCGTTCGCCCTGCGGTGGGGCTACGACAACCCCGCCAGACCGGGCGTGATCGACTCGTCCGGGCTGCTCGAGACCTATCTCGGGGGGCCGCCCGCCACGCACGGCGAGCGCTACCTGGCGGCCGAGCCGGCGCGGTTCGTCTCCCCGGCCTCCCCGCCCACGCTGTTCATCCAGGGCCTGCGCGACGAGCACGTGTCGCCGTTCCACGCGGAGTTCGTCAGCGCGCGGCTGATCGACGCGGGCGTGCCGCACGCCGTCGTGCGGCTGCCCTGGGCCACCCACGGCTGCGACTACATCTTCAGCGGGCCGTGCGGGCAGGTCGCCACGTACGCGGTGGAGCGGTTCCTGGGCGCGGTCCTCGCGCCCCGCGACGAGGCGGACGAGGGCGACGCAGCGGATGACGACGCGCCGGCGGACGCCCCGGCGCGCGGGGCGGCGCCGGCCGCGGGGCAGCCATGAACCTCCATCTCGCGGTGCTCGTGGTCTACGCGGCCCTGCTGATGGGCTTCGGCCTCTGGGCCGGCCGGCGCGTGCGGCGCGCGCGCGACTTCTTCGTCGCCGGCCGGCGGCTGGGCCCGTTCGTGCTGTTCGCCACGATCCTGGCCTCGAACATCGGCGCCGGATCGACCGTGAACGCCGCCGCGCTCGGCTATCGCGACGGCCTCAGCGCCTGGTGGTGGGTCGGGTCGGCCGGCCTCGGATCGATCGTCCTGGCGCTGTGGATCGGCCCCCGGGTGCGGCGCCTCGCCGCGCAGCACGACCTCCACACCGTGGGCGACTTCCTCGAGCAGCGCTACGGCCGCGCCGTGCGCGCGGCGGTCGCCGCGCTGCTGTGGATCGGCACGCTGGCCATTCTCGCGGGCCAGTTGCTGGCGATCGGCTGGGTGCTCAACGTGGTGGTCGGGCTCGACCGCTGGGTGGGCTGCGTGCTGGGGGGGCTCGTCGTCACCGTCTACTTCAGCGCGGGCGGCCTGCTGACCGCCGCCTGGGTCAACGTCGCGCAGCTCGCCATCCTGCTGGCCGGCTTCGTCGTCGTCCTGCCGCTCGCGCTCGCGGACGTCGGGGGCTGGGGGCACGTCGTGGAGGCGACCCGCGACATCGAGGGCTACTGGAACCCCTGGCAAGGCGGCGGCTCGGGGTGGTTCTACCTCGCGATGCTCGGGCCGGCGTTCATCGTCTCGCCGGGTCTGCTGCAGAAGGTCTACGCCGCCCGCGACGACGCGGCGGTGCGCGCCGGCATCGGGCTCCAGGCCGCCGTGCTGCTGGTGTTCGCCGCCGCGCCGGTCGTGCTCGGGATGATGGCGCGCGCGGTCTACCCGGCGCTGCCCAACCAGGACCTGGCCCTGCCGACCCTCCTGATGGAGGCCGTCCCGCCGCCCGTGGGCGCGCTGGGCCTGGCCGCGCTGTTCTCCGCGGAGGTGAGCTCCGCGGACGCCATCCTGTTCATGCTGGCGACATCGCTGTCGCAGGATCTCTACCGCCGCTTCGTGCGGCCGGGGGCCGGCGACGGCGAGGTGCTCCGGGTGGCGCGGCTGGCCGCCATCGCGGGCGGCGTGCTGGGCACGGGGCTGGCGGTGGCCGCGGAGACGATTGCCGGCGTGCTCAGCTTCTTCTACACGCTGCTGACCGTCAGCCTCTTCGTGCCGGTCATGGCGGGCCTGTACCTCCGCCGCGTGGCCGCGCCCGAGGCGCTCGCGTCGCTCGCGGGCGGCGTCGCGCTCGCCACCCTCGTCCAGGTGGCGACGGGCGGCGCCGGCATCGCCGGGCTGACCCCGGCGATGTGCGGCCTCGGCGGCGCCGCGCTGGCCTGCGGCGCCGCCGCCCTCCTCAGGCCGTCCCGCCGGGAGCCCGGCGGCGGCGATCGCTCCTAATCCAGCAGCTCTCCCTTGAGCCAGGACACGATGGCCGGCTCGAGATCGGGGTTCTTGCCGAACATCGGCAGCCCGTGCTCGGTCCCGCCGTAGATCTTGACCATCGACTTCTCGTTCTTCGAACCCTCGACCGCGGCCTTGATCACCTCGTGCACGCCGGGCGTCAGGTCGTCGGCGTCGGCGGCCGCGCCGAACACCGCCAGCCCCGGCGTCATCGCGATGTGCTCCTTGGCCGCGTCGCTGGGGAAGCCGGACAGCGCCAGGAAGGCCTTGACGTCGGGATTCCGCGTCGCGAGGTCCGAGGTCAGCGCCACGCCGCAGCTCGCGCCGCCCACGCCGGTGCGCGCCGCATCGACGCCGTCCTGCGCCAGCAGGTACGCGTAGGCCGCGTCCACGTCGGGCGGCGACTGCTGCATCAGCCGCGGAAACGAGTCGGGCGCGACGAGCCCCTCGCCGGGGGTCTCGCCGAAGCCGCGCAGATCGAACGTCAGCACGTGGATGCCCGCCGCCGAGAGACTGCCGGCGAGGCTCTCCCAGGAGGTGCGGTCCATGTTGCACTGGTGCACCAGCAGCATGCCGGGTCCGGGCTGCCCCGGATCGTAGTAGCTGCCCTTGAGCACCGTGCCGTCGGCGCTGGCGATGTCGACGGGGCTGCTGTCGGCGAGCGCGGCCGGCGCGGCAGCCAGGAAGAGAGCGAGACTCAGGACGATGGAACGCATGAAAACCTCCAGGGTGGTTCGGGGATGACGGAGCCTGCGGACGAACGCCGCAGTATATCACCCGGCCGCGGGCCGGCCGCCGCCCCGGGCGCGGTCGAGCGCGGCCGCGACGCGGCGCGCCGCGGCGGCCACCGCCGGCGGTATCGGCTCCGCCCGGATGTCACCCTGCGCGGCATACCGCTCCAGACGGTCGAGCTCGGCGACGAGACGTGCGGCGAACGCCGGCAGGCTGCGATCGACGGCGGCCGGCAGCGGCTGCAGCGGCGGACACGCGCGCACCCGCACCGCGGGGAACTGCCCGGCGAACGTCGCCACGCAGCGCCGCATCGCGAAGCCCTTCGCGACCAGCAGCGCGGACCGCGGCCGGTGCCCGCGCGCGGCGAGCGCGGCCATGCCGAGCCGCACGTTCTCGAGCGTGTTCGTCGCCGCCGGCTCGACGATCACCGCGGCCGGCGGCACGCCGTCCGCGACCAGGTGGTCCCGGAACACGTGCGCCTCCGGACGGTCGAAGCGCTCCCGCGTCAGCCGCCCGAAGCTGCCGCTCACGAGAACCCGGGGCGCGTGTCCCGCCAGGTAGAGGCGCGCGGCGCGCGCCGGCACGGCGTGGTCCGCCGATCCGAAGACGAAGATCACGTCCGCGGTCCGCGGCGCGTCCGACAGCGCCAGATACGCCCAGAGGGGTCGGAGCAGCCCTTGCAGGCCGGAGTCGCCGCGCGCGCGCACCGGAATGATGTACGACAGGCCGGCGCCCGGGCGCAAGGACAGCCCGGCGCGCCACGCGCCCAGACCGGCGTGCGCGGACCCGCGGCCGAAGACCGTGCGCCGGCCGGGGTGCTATCATCGTCCTGAGGCGCGCCGCCCGCGCGGCGCGACAGGATGGCACGCTCCCGCTCCGCACCCCTCGCTCTCAGCGCAGCCCTCACGGCGGCCGTCGCGGCGCTCGCGGGCGCCGCCGCCCAGCCGGCCGCCGACGGCATCACCGTGATCGCGCCGGGCGGCCACGGGCACCTCGACCTCGTCGCCCACGACGGGCGCGAGATGATCGCCCTCGACGACCTCGCCCGGCTGTTCCGGCTCGACCTCGACGAGGACTCGCGCGCCGGCACCGTGTCCGTCGCGGCCGGCGACGCGGTCATCATCCTGACGCCGGATCAGCCGCTCATCTCCGTCGCGGGACGCCTCGTGTCGCTGCGGGCGCCGCCCCGCCGCGTCCGCGACCGCTGGCTGGTCCCGACCGACTTCCTCACGCGCGCCCTGGCCCCGGCCTACGGCCAGCCGCTGGAGTACCGCCCGCAGTCCGGGCTGCTCATCGTCGGCGGCCTGCGGGTGCCGCAGGTCGCGGCCCGCTACCGGTCCGGTGGCGGGGCCGATCAGCTGCGTCTGGACGTGACGCCGAGCACGCCGCACACCATCGAGGAGCTGCCCGGCCGGCTCGTCGTGACGTTCGCGGCGGACGAGCTCGATCTGGTGCGGCTGCCGCGGCTCGACGGCGCCCTGGCGACCGGGTTCGGCCGGGTCGCCGACAGCCCGGGGCTGGCGCTCGACCTGGGGCCCGCCGTCGATTCCTACAGCGTCGCGACCGACTCGGCCCCGGGCGGCGGCGAGACGCTCCGCATCGAGCTGCGGG
>CAZMWA010000186.1:0-3988 GCA_964569405.1 uncultured Vicinamibacteraceae bacterium
GCCTTGGCAGGCTCACTCAACGGCATCGTGGTGCTGGACGTCACGCACGTCCTGGCCGGCCCGTTCGCCGCAGCCACCCTCGCCGACCTCGGCGCGCGGGTCGTCAAGGTGGAGCGTCCGGTCGTCGGCGACTTCGCCCGCGGCTACGACGCCACCGTCAAGGGGCTGTCGAGCCACTTCGTCTGGCTCAACCGCTCGAAGGAGTCGCTGACCCTCGACCTGAAGCGGCCCGAGGCGCGCGAGGTGGTGGGGCGGCTGATCGACGGGGCCGACGTCTTCGTGCAGAACCTCGCGCCGGGCGCGGCGGACCGTCTCGGGCTGGACGCCGGCACCCTGCGGGCCCGCCGCCCCCGGCTCATCGTCTGCAACGTCTCCGGCTACGGGGCCAGCGGGCCCTACCGCGACAAGAAGGCCTACGACCTGCTGGTGCAGGCCGAGGCCGGTCTGGTTTCGATCACCGGCACACCGGACCAGGTGGTGAAATCGTCCATCTCGGTGGCCGACATCGCGGCCGGCATGTACGCCTACTCGGGGGTGCTGACCGCGCTCTTCCGTCGCGAGCGGAGCGGGGAAGGGGCGGCCATCGAGGTGTCGATGCTGGAGGCGCTCGGCGAGTGGATGGGCTTTCCGCTCTACTACACGCTGTACGGCGGCAAGCCGCCGCCCCGCAGCGGCGCCCGCCACGCCGCCATCGCGCCCTACGGCCCGTTCGAGGGGGCCGACGGGGAGACCGTGTTCCTCGGGCTGCAGAACGAGCGGGAGTGGGTCCGCTTCTGCGCCGAGGTGCTCGAGCGGCCCGAGCTGGCCACCGATCCGCGCTTCGACGCCAACGCGAAGCGGGTGGCCAACCGCGAGGCCCTGGAGGCCGCCATCCACGAGGTCTTCGCGGCACTCACCGCGGAGGCAATCGTGGCCCGCCTCGACGCGGCGCAGATCGCCAACGGCCGGATGAACTCCGTCGCGCAGCTCGCCGGGCATCCGCAACTCCGGGCCCGCGACCGCTGGCGCGAGGTGCCGTCGAGCGCCGGCCCGCTCCGGATGACCCTGCCGCCGGCCACTCTCGACGGCGCCGAGCCCCGCATGGACGCCATTCCCGAGGTCGGCCAGCATTCGGCGGCGATTCTGGCCGAGCTCGGCTACGCCCCGGACACGATCGCCGCCTGGCGGGCCGCCGGCATCGTCTGACGTGGCGTCGGCCTTGCTTTTGGTGCGGCAATGCCGCACACTTAGTAGTCCGTGCGGGTGTTCGCTACCAGGACGTACGAGCGTGCCATCCGCAAGCCCGTCAGACAGAAAGGCCCTGACCCGGCTGGTTGCCGCCATCAAGAGGGAAGGGTGATGAGGGATGACGGATCGAACCGCCAGGGGGCGAGAGATCGAGGACGCGCTGGGTGAGGTTCTGGCCCATGTTCGCGGCGAGGTCGAGTTGCCGTGTCGAATCGTCGACGATCCGACCGCAGAGCGGATCATCGCGCTTCGCCGTCGAATGAAGCTGAGCCGCCGGCAGTTCGCTGACCGCTTCGGACTCGATGCGCGGGCGGTTCAGGATTGGGAACAAGGTCGTCGCGTGCCGGATCGCGCCGCCCGCGTTCTGTTGACCGTCATCGACCGGAATCCGGAAGCGGTAGTCAGTGCTCTCGGCGGCTGATGCAGGCCGCTGATTTACAATCTCTTGCTCGGGCGCCCGCGGGTCCGTCGCGCGAGCGCCAGTCTTCAGGAGAGATCGCAATGCCCGTCAAGGAAGGTTGGACCGGCCGCGTCTACGAGGACTTCGAGGTCGGCGACGTCTACAAGCACCCCCTCGGCCGGACCGTGCTCGCCGCCGACAACGTCTGGTTCACGCTGCTGTCCCAGAACGTCAACAAGATCCACTTCGATTCGGCCTACGCCGAGAAGACGGAGTTCGGCCAGCGGCTCGTCGACTCCACGTTCACCCTGGCTCTGGTGACCGGCCAGTCGACGATGGACCTGTCGGTCAACGTGATGGCCAACCTCGGGTGGGACGAGGTGCGGCTGCCCGCCCCGGTCTTCGAGGGGGACACCATCTACTCGGAGAGCGAGGTGCTGGACAAGCGCGAGTCGAAGTCGCGGCCCAACGTCGGGATCGTGACCGTCCGCACGCGCGGCTTCAAGCAGGACGGGACCGTCGTCATCACCTACAAGCGGACCTTCATGGTCTATCGGCGCGGACACGTGCCGGAGTACGCCGGCGCGCGTCCGGAGGTGAAGGCATGACCCCCGGCGGCGTCCCGCGGCGGCGCAGGCGCGAGGTTCGGGACGGCGACGTCGGCGGCAGCACGCGGGCCGGGTGCAGGCCCGGGCTTCGCGGCAGCGCTTGCGGTGCGGCCCGGGCGGCCGTGCAGGCCGCCGCCGCCCTCGCCATCGTTGCCGCGGCCGCCTGCGGCGGCGAGCCGCGCACCGTCGTGGACGGCGACTTGGCGTTCGTCGGCGTCGACGTCCTGCCGATGGACGGCGAGCGGGTGCTCGAGAGCCGAACGGTGGTGATAGACGCGGGCCGGATCGCGTCGATCGACCCGAGCGGGACCGTCGAGCCGGCCGAGGAAGTCGAGATCATCGAGGCGGACGGGCACTACCTGATGCCGGGGCTGGCCGAGATGCACGGGCACCTGCCGAACCCGCGCATGAGCGACGAGGACATCCGCAACCTGCTGTTCCTGTACCTGGCCAACGGCGTGACGACGGTCCGCGGCATGCAGGGCGATCCGTCGCAGTTCGAGCTGCGCGCCGCCATCGAGCGCGGGCGCCTGCTGGGGCCGCGCCTGTACCTGTCCAGCGTCTCGATGAGCGGCGCGCGGGTGACGACGCCGGAGCAGGCGGAGCAGCTCGCCCGCCGCTACAAGGCGGACGGCTACGACCTGATCAAGACGCACGAGGGGCTCGCGCCGGAGGTCTTCGAAGCGCTCGCCGCCACCGCGGCCGAGGTCGACATCCCGTTCGGCGGTCATGTCTCCGACTTCGTCGGCCTCCGGCGGGCGCTCGAGCTCGGGCAGGTGTCCGTCGACCACCTGGACAACTACGTCGAGGCGCTGGTCCCCGAGGACACGCGGCCGGACGACGCGCGGGGCCTGGCCGCGGTCGGCGCGCTGATCGACGAGGTGGACGAGTCGCGGATCCCGGAGCTGGTGCAGGCGACGGTCGACGCCGGCGCGTGGGTGGTGCCGACCATGGTGCTCTGGGAGACCGCCTTCTACAACGATCGCGGCTCGGTGGACGTGCTGCCCGAGCGGCCGGAGGTGCGCTACATGCCGCCGGAGACGGTCGACCGCTGGCGCCAGGCGGTGGATACGCGCTTGGGGGGCACCGACGTGGAGAGCAACCGGCGGGTGTCCGCGCTGCGCCGGCGCATTCTCGCGGCGTTGCACGCCGGCGGCGCCAACATCGCGCTCGGCACCGACTCGCCGCAGATCTTCAGCGTGCCCGGCTTCGCGATGCACCACGAGATGGCGCTGTACGTGGAGGTGGGCATGACGCCCTACGAGGTGCTGGAGATCGGCACCCGGCGGCCCGCCGAGTACTTCGGCGCGGCGGACGAGTTCGGCACCGTGGCGGTGGGACGGCGGGCCGACCTGCTGCTTCTGGCCGCGAATCCGCTGGACGACGTCGGCAACGTGCGCGATCCCGCCGGGGTGATGATCGGGGGGCGGTGGATTCCGGCCGCGGAGATAACGGACCGCCTCGCGCGCATCGCCCGCTTCTACGGCAACGAGTAGGCCGGAACCCGCGGCCGGCCGGGTCCGCAGCCCGTTGGAGACAGCAGCGATGACCGCCATCTCCCGATTCGCCGAGTTCGTCTCGTCGGCCGACGTTCCCGCTGCCGCCCGCGCCGCGGCACGGCCGCCCACGCGCTCGACTTCGACGACATGTGCTGGGTGTCGCTGGCGCATCCGAGCGCACCGCTGGTCGCCGCCGGCCTGGCCGCGGGCGAGGCGTTCGGCGCTTCCGGCCGCGAGCTGCTGGACGCCTACGT
>CAZMWA010000187.1:0-4344 GCA_964569405.1 uncultured Vicinamibacteraceae bacterium
CCTCCCCGAGGGGCCGGGCGAGCAGATGGCCGGAAACGAGGTTCTCGGTGATGAGCTGGTAGACGCGGCCGGCGTCCCCGGCCGTCGCGGGGCGAATCGCGATCTCCCGGGCGCCCGGCGCCGACGACGCGGCGGTTGCGATCTGGGTCATGGTGGCCATGGTCGGCGGTGTCCGTCCCTTTACGCCGCGGGCAGCGCGGCGCCGGCGTCGTCGAGCGCGAGGCGCAGGCGCCGCAGCCCGTCGTCGATGTCGTCGTCGGAGATGTCGAGCGGCGGCAGCAGCCGGACTACCGTGCCGGCGGTGCGGTTGATCAGCAGCCCGCGCGCGAGGGCGCAGTCGACCGCGCGGTCCGCCACCGCCTGGTCGACCTCGATGCCCCACATGAGTCCGTCCCCGCGCACCTCGTGAATGGCGCCGCTGTCCGCCGCCAGTGCGTCGAGGCCCTGCCGGAAGCGGCGGCCGGCGGTCGCCACGCGTTCGATGAGACCGTTCCCGAGCGCGTCGAGAAAGACCAGCGCCGCGCGGCATGCGAGCAGGTTTCCGCCGTAGGTGGTGCCGTGATCGCCGTAGGCCACCGCCGCGGCGACCGCCTCGCTCAGGAGCGCCGCGGCGACCGGAAAGCCGCCCCCCAGCGACTTGCCGACGGACATCAGGTCCGGAGTCAGCCCGAGGGCTGCGCTGTAGAACGGCCGGCCCGTGCGCCCCAGGCCGCACTGCACCTCGTCGGCGATCAGCAGCGTCCCGGTCGCCGCGCATGCCTCGGCGATGGCCCCCGCGGTGGCCGGCGGAATCGGTCGTACTCCGCCCTCGCCCTGGATCGGTTCGACGATGACGGCCGCGGTCCCCCCGGTGACGGCGTTGCGCACCCCATCCGGATCGGTCGGGGAGACGAACCGCACGCCGGGCAGCAGCGGCGCGAACGGGGTGCGGTACGGCTCGCCGGCCGTCACGGACAGCGAGCCGAACGTACGGCCGTGGAACGCGCCCTCGAACGCGACGATCTCGTGGCGGTCGTCCGCGCCCTGCGTCCGCCAGTAGCGGCGGGCGAACTTGAGGCACGCTTCGACGGCCTCGGTCCCGCTGTTGCAGAAGAATGCGCGCGGCAACCCGGACAGCCGCGCCAGACGCTCGGCCACCTCGCCCTGCAACGGGTGGAAGAAGAGGTTGGAGACGTGCAGGAGCTCGCCGGCCTGCGCGGCCAGCGCGTCCGCCAGCCCGCGATGCGCGTGACCGAGCGAGGCGACCCCGATTCCCGAGAGCAGGTCGAGGTACTCGCGTCCCTCCGTATCGACCAGGCGCGATCCGCTGCCGCGCACGAACACCACCGGGTGCCGCTTGTAGTTCTGCAGCACGTGCGCGGCCTCGACCGCCTTGACCGCCTCTGCCCTCGTCGTCATCGTCTTTCCCCGCGCGCCGCTGCCCGCTACACTCGCGGCCGCCGTCTCGTTCCCGCGATCACGGTGGTTCCGGCCGCGGACGGCCGTCCGGGCGCGGACGGCCGTCCGGGCGCGTCATCGAACATGCCCCGGTGCGCCCGACGCCCGTCGACGATGGCGACCGCGCCGGCGCCGCCCGCGAGCGCGGCCCGGCAGGCGAGCAGCTTGGCCACCATGCCGGCGCTGGCCTGCCCGCCGCCGATGAGGGCGTCGATGCCCCGGTCGTCCACCGCGGGGATCGTGCGGCCGTCCGCATCCAGCACGCCGGCCGTTCCGCCCGCGATGACGAGCCGCCGCGCGCCGAGCCGGGCCGCCAGGAACCCGGCCAGTGTATCGGCGTTGATGTTGAAGATCTGTCCCCCGGCGCCGCTGCCCAGGCTGGCGACGACCGGCACGTGGCCGGCCCCCAGAAGATCGAGCAGCAACGCGGGCGGTGCGGATCCCACCGGCCTTCCCACGAATCCGAGATCGACCTCCGCCCCGTCCGCCGCCCGGTACCGCCGTTCGCGCCGCACGCGCGCCAGGCCGCCGTCGGCGCCGGTCAGGCCCACGGCGCTGACCCCGGCCACGCCGAGCGCCGCCACCAGCCGCGTGTTGACGCGCCCGGCCAGGACCCCGGCCACCACGTCCAGGGTGGGGCCGTCGGTGATGCGCAGTCCGTCGACGGCCCGCTTCGGGATGCCGAGGCGCGCCATTTCCGCGTCCACCTCCCGTCCGCCGCCATGGACGATCACCAGCGGCTCGCCCTCCGCCAGGCCGGCCAGAGCGCCCGCGAGCCGGCGGAGCCGCGCCGGCTCCTCCAGCAGCTCGCCGCCGAGCTTGACGACCGTCGGCGGCCGTCGCCGCGGCGTCACCGCAATCCCTCGCGCTCGTCCAGCCCGCACGCGACGTTGAAGCTCTGCAGCGCCTGCCCGGCGGCGCCCTTCACGAGGTTGTCCAGGCAGCACACCAGCACCAGCCGCCCGCCGTCCACTTGCCATCCGACGTCGCAGAAGTTCGTGTGCGCCACGTGCTTGATCTCGGGCGGCCGGTCGCCGGTCAAGCGCACGAACGGCGAGCCGTCGTAGGCGCGCGAGTACGCGTCGCCGATCGCATCGGCCGTCACGCCGGGGCGCAGGCGCGTGTAGATCGTCTCCAGGATGCCGCGGTCGAGCGGCACGAGGTGCGGAACGAACGTCACCGGGCGCGCCAGCTCCTGCTGAATCTCGGCGCCGTGCCGGTGGGCGAAGATGCCGTATGCCGCGACGCTGCCGTGCACCTCGGAGAAATGCGTCCGCGGGCTCGGTTTCTTGCCGGCTCCCGATATCCCGGACTTGGCGTCGATGCACACGTCCGCGTCCGCGGCGATCAGTCCGGCGTCGACGAGCGGCTTCAGGGCGAGCAGCGCGCCGGTCGGATAGCAGCCGGGGCAGGCGACGAGCCCCGCCCCGGGCAGCGCGTCGCGGCTCCACTCCGTCAGTCCGTAGACGGCGGGCCGGTCGAGCGCGGGCGTGGCCGGATACCAGCGTCGACGCGCGCCGTCGTCGCGCAGCCGAAAGGCGCCGGACAGGTCGAAGACCCGCCGCCCGCGGGCGAGCAGGGCCGGAGCCAACTCGGCGCTGACCGTGTCGGGCAGGCCGAGGAAGACGACGTCGGCGCGGTCGGCCAGGACGTCGAGCGAAAACGGCTCGATGCGGCCGTTCCAGATTCCCGCAAGCGCAGGCAGATCCTGCGCGGTCTCGCTGCTGCCCGAGCTCATCGCGACGGTGACGTCGACCGCGGCGTGGCGCGCCGCGAGGCGCAGCAGCTCCTGGCCGCCGTAGCCGGTTGCACCCGCGATTCCGATACGGATGTTCGACATCGATCGCGTCAGGGACGTCGTTCTGCCGGGCCTGGATATCTATGCACGAAAGAGCGTAATTATACGCCTTGTGTCCCGGTTTCGTCAACCGATCCGGCGGAGGATGGCGGCATTTAGCCCGCTTGAGCGGGAGGCATCCCGCATTGCACGCCGATCTCCGGGTGTGTATACTGATGCGTCAGCCTGCATACTTATGAAACGCTATCGGCAGTCGGCCATCCTCGATCTCGTGTCGCGCGAGGCCATCTGCAGTCAGGACGTGCTCGGGCGACAGCTTCGCGCCCGGGGCTTTCACGCGACGCAGGCGACGATCTCGCGCGACATCAAGGAGTTGCAGCTCGTCAAGCGTGCGAGCGACGGCGCATACGAGCGGCCCGGCGCCGCCGAGGGCGCTCGCGGGCTGGCCGACGCCGCGCTGCGCCGCGCGATCCTGGAGTACCTGCGCCGCGTCGATCTCGTGCAGCAGTTGCTCGTGCTGCGGACCGATCCGGGGCAGGCGCAGCCGCTGGCGCTGGCCATAGACAGGGCCGAGCTGTCGGAGGTGGTCGGGACCGTGGCCGGCGACGACACCATCCTGGTGATCACCCGGCATGCGCGGGCCGGCCGCGAGGTGACGCGGCTGTTCGAGGGATGGGCCATGGACGACCGCGCGCATCCACGGCAGGCTTTCTAGACAGACTGAGGAGAGCAGGGCATGGAACGGATCGTGTTGGCGTACTCGGGCGGGTTGGACACGTCGGTGGCGGTCAAGTGGCTCGCCGACCGCTACGACGCGGAGATCGTGGCGGCCACCATCGATCTCGGCCAGGGCAAGGAGCTCGACGACGTGCGCGAGCGCGCCCTCGCGGTCGGCGCGGTGCGCGCTCACGTGGTCGACGCCCGTGAGGAGTTCGCGCAGGAGTACATCCTGCCGGCGCTCCAGGCCGGGGCCATCTACGAGGGCAAGTACCCGCTGGCGACCGCGCTCGGGCGCCCGCTGATCGCCAGGAAGCTGGTCGAGATCGCGGCGCTGGAAGATGCCGGCATGATCGCGCACGGCTGCACCGGCAAGGGCAACGACCAGGTGC
>CAZMWA010000188.1:0-3965 GCA_964569405.1 uncultured Vicinamibacteraceae bacterium
GATCGAGGCCGACCACCGCGAGCAGCGTGCCGGCGACGCCGGCGCCGAGGGCGAGGGTGGTGCTCTCGGTCAGGTGCTGCCGGACGATCCGGCCCGGCCCCGCGCCGAGGGCGGCGCGCAGGGCCACCTCGCGCCTGCGGCCGAGGCCGCGGGCCAGCCACAGGTTCGCGACGTTGACGGCCGCGATCAGCAGCACGCACCCCACCGCCGCCATCAACATCCACAGCGCCAGCCGCGACCGCGCGCCGACCACGTGGTGGGTCAGGGGAACGACCCGCACGCCCCGGTTCCTGTCGGCCGCCGGCATCTGCGTGTCGAGCCGGGCGGCGATCGTGCCCATCTCCGCCTGCGCCTCTTCGACGGTGACGCCCGGACGCAGCCGACCCACCACGAACCACGAGTCCCGCCCGCGGACGAGGCGGCGGGCCTCCCAGTCGGGAAACAGCGTGTGTGGCTCGAAGACGTCGGCGTCGAGGCTCCCGAACCGGAACCCGTCGGGCAGGACGCCGACGATGGTCGACGGCCGTCCGTCGAGCTCGACGAGCGCGCCGAGCACGTCGAGCGAGCCGCCGAACCGGGCCCGCCAGAAGCGGTGGCTGACGAGGGCGAGACGCCGCCGCTCCCCCGCCTCCTCGGCCGAGAAGCTCCTCCCGTGCCGCGGCTCGATGCCGAGCAGCGGAAACAGGTTGGGCGAGACCCTGGCCCCCTGGACCCGGTGCGTCTCGCCCTCGTGCGTCAGCGTCAACGCGACGCTGTCGAAGACCGCCATGTCCCGGAAGCTGCGGCTCTGGCGCCGCCACTCCTCGACGTTCCAGAACGCCGACCGGTTCTCCCGCAGGTCCTGGCTCGGCGTCTCCGTCCACAGCATGACCAGCTCGTCCGGGAACGGGTACGGCAGCGGCCGGAACAGCACGGTGTTCAACACGCTGAACATCACCACGTTGACGCCGACGGCCAGGGCCAGCGTCCCCGCCGCGACGGCCGAGAACACGGGGTTCCGGCGTATCGCGCGCAACGCGCCGCGCGTGTCCTGGAGGAGTGCCTCGGCGGAAGCCCAGCCCCAGGCCTCGCGCGTCAGCTCGCGCGTCAGCGTGACGTTGCCGAAGTCGCGCCGCGCCGCCGCCCGCGCCTCCTCCGGAGACATCCCCGCCGCGACCCGTTCCTCCGTCTCGCGGGCGAGATGGAAGCGGATCTCCCCGTCGAGCTCCGATTCCTGCCGCCGCCACCGGCAGAGCGAGCGCAGCCGGACCCGAATCTGTCGCCACATCATTATGTAGCCATCCTACCCAACATGACGTAGCCTGTCTACAAAAAAGCACGTGCCGTCGCGACCATCGGGTACTGCCGCCTCCGACGGCTCGGTGACCCTCCTCATCAAGGCCGTCATGCGGCTGCCGGGCATCTGATCGCAGACTGGACCCGGACGGCGTCCGCGGGCTCAAGGAAGTTCGCGCGGTCGATTGAACGCGCCGCGTGGCCTCCCATGAGCACGGCGAACAGCCTCGCTCCCGGCCACGAGAATGTTATACTCAACGAGAGAGGTTATACCGTGCCAAACGTCGTAGGACCAAAGGGCCAGGTGGTGATCGCCAAGGACATCCGCGACTCCTTGGGCATCGCTCCCGGCTGGCTCTCTCTCCAGCGCCTCGTCGACGACCACGTCGAGATCCACTTCCTGCCCCCCGAGCATCGCGAGTCGCTGAAGGGAGCCCTCGCCCCTTACGTCAAGACTCAGGTTCCACCGGGAGATGAATGGCGCGACGCGCGGGAGCGAGCCTGGAACGATGCCGTCCGGGCGCTGCCGGTCACCAGGCCACGATCGAAGTGACCGCCCTGCTCGACACCTCGATGCTCGTCCGCTATCTCACCGGCGATCCGCCGGAGCTGGCCGACCTCAGCGCGCAGGTCATCGACGGAGAATCCGATCTCGCCGTCGGCGACATCGCCCTCGTCGAGACTGCCTACGTGCTCACCTCGGTCTACGGAATCCCGCGAGAGGCCGTGGTCGACCACCTCGTCGCGTTGCTGCGCAAGGAGAACATCGATACGCTCCGGATGCCGAAGGCCGTGGTGATCGAGGCGTTGCGCCTGTGCCGCCCTTCGCACCGCGTGTCGTTCGCCGACGCGCTCATCTGGGCGGCGGCGCGGACCAACCGCGCAGCGGTCTTCACGCTCGACGAACGGTTCCCGCACGAGGGAATCGACGTGCTGAGATCGCCACGAAGCCCATCACCCTGATCGGGAATCCCGGCAGGCGCTGCGCACTCCAACAGGAACAGTCCGCCAATTCCCGACCGGACCGCGCGAGCATCGTCGTGTGCCTGGATTCAGGATCGCGGCTCACATGCCCCAGACGGTGATGGGCGGTCCCTCCGGCGGCGGCGGGCGGCGGAAGATCTTTTCGTCCCACGTGCGCTCTCGGGAGCGGTCGAAGACGATGAGGTGCCCCGACTCCGCCGCGCAACGATCCATGTAGCCGCCCGTCTGCATCAGGCCGCGCCGAATCGTGGATTCGAGGTCGCGGTGCAGCAGCGTGCATTCGACCACGAAACGGCGCTCGCGGCCGCCCTGCGGCCAGCGGATCAGCAGATCGGTGCGCCGGCTGCCCAGCGCGTGCTCGCGGTCGAGCCGGCCGCCGCCGTTGACGATCCGCTGCAGGTGCGCCTGCAGAAGCAGTTGCGGGCCCGCCTCGTGGTACTTGTCGAAGCGCTGCACCCAGTGTTCCGAGTTCTCCCGGAAGAACGCCTGGAAGGCCCCGATGAGACCATCGACGTCCAGGCCGCCCGATTCGTCCACGTACCACGCCGTCTTCTGCGGCAGCCCGATCTGCACCGCGTGGGTCAGATGTCGCGGCGCCACCTCGCCGTAGATCGGATTGGCGAAGCGGGGCGTACCGTCGTCGTCCAGGGCAATCAGACCCAGGTCGCGGACGTAGCCGATGTCCTCGTCAGACCAGGCGTGTTCCTCAGCCCCGGCGAGGATCGGTTCGACGACGCGCCGCACCCGCTCCTCGCGCAGCTTGCACGCCAACTGGTCGACATGCGTGTCCCGGCGCAGGATCAGCCGCTCCTGCGCCTCCAGCACGGCGGCGCGCGTGATCGGGCTCGAGCGATCGCGCCCGGCCTCGTTCCTGAAGCAGACGTCGTAGCACAGGGCGTTCACCAGCCACGGCTGGCCGGCGGTGCGCGTCCAGACCGTCTGCAGCGCCGCCTCCGTGAACACCTGCCCGGTCTCCCCGGTGTGCTGGGCGAGCAGGGACCGCACCTCCGTCTCGGTGAAGTCGCCCAGCCGCAACGACTCCGACTTGATGTTGAAGGCGCTGCCGCCGAGCACCAGCGCGTTCTCGGCGCTCGACCGGATGCGGTAGTCGCGCACGTCGACCACGCCGCACAGAATGACGCAGTGCGGAAAGCGGTCGGGGCGATCCGTGTAGCCCGCGCGCAACTGGCGCAGCACCGACAGCAGGGTGTCGCCGATGAGGGCGTCGATCTCGTCGATCAGCAGAACCAGGGGCTTCGGAGCTGCCATGCACCAGCGCGTCAGCGCCTGGCGCAGCGCGCCGCGCGGACCGACGCGATCCAGCGCGTCCGGCCAGATGTCCTCCAGCGCGCCGTCGCCCAAGGTCAGGCCCGCCTGGAAGGCCAGCTCGGCCAGGACGACGCGCATGCCCTCCGCGACGTCCTCGCGCGCCGACTGTCCGCTCTCGACGGTCGCGTACACGCAACTATATTCGTCGCGCCCGTTGAGGAGGTCGCGCAACGCCAGCAACGCGGACGTCTTGCCCGTCTGCCGCGGCGCGTGCAGAACGAAGTACTTCTTGCGGTGCACGAGCCCGAGCAGCCCGTCGAGGTCGAGCCGCGACAGCGGCGGGATCAGGTAGTGATCCGCCGCCACCACCGGCCCGGCCGTATTGAACTCGCGCATGCCGTCACTCAGCGCCGCCGCCGGCCCCGTCCGGAGCCGAC
>CAZMWA010000189.1:0-43173 GCA_964569405.1 uncultured Vicinamibacteraceae bacterium
CGGCACCAGCTTCTTCATGCCGAGCGGGCTCGTTGTCGCGGACGCCCCGCTGGAGGTGAGCGGGGGCGGCAGCGTGCTGCTCTGGCAGCACCTGTTCTGGTTCCTGGCCCATCCCGAGGTGTACGTCCTGATCCTGCCGGCCATGGGCATCGTGGCGGAGATCCTCGCCAACAACACGCGCAAGCCCGTCTGGGGCTACCGCGTGCTGGTGGCGTCGGTCATCTTCCTCGGCTTCATGTCGTTCGTCGTGTGGGCCCACCACATGTTCATGACCGGCATGGGCACGACGATGAGCTCGTTCTTCCAGACGACGACCATGATCATCTCGATCCCGTCCGTCGTCATCCTGTCGGCGTTCCTGCTGTCGCTCTACGGCGGATCGATCCGCTACACGGTGCCGATGCTGTTCGCGCTGGCGTTCCTGCCGATGTTCGCCATCGGCGGGCTGACCGGCCTGCCGCTCGGCCTGGCGGCGCCCGACATCCACCTGCACGACACGTACTACGTCATCGGGCACTTCCACTACGTGGTGGCGCCCGGCACGGTGCTCGCGCTGCTCGGCGGCATCTACTACTGGTTCCCGAAGGCGACCGGCCGCAAGATGAGCGACCTGCTCGGGCAGATCCACTTCTGGGGCTCGTTCGTCATGATCAACATCGTCTTCTTCCCGATGCTGATCCAGGGGCTGTCGGGGATGAACCGCCGCATGGCGGACGGCGGTCTCGAGTACACGATGAACCAGGACGTGCTCGTCTGGAACGAGGTGATCTCGTGGGGCGCCTGGGGGCTCGCGCTGTTCCAGTTGCCCTTCATCTTCAACTTCTTCTGGAGCATCAAGAACGGGGAGAAGGTGGGCGACAACCCGTGGCAGGCGACGACGCTCGAGTGGCAGGCGCCGTCGCCCCCGCCGCACGGCAACTTCACGACGCCGCCGCGCGTGCACCGCGGACCGTACGAGTACAGCGTGCCGGGCGCGGCTACCGACTTCGTGATGCAGGGCGACGCCGGCGGAACGCAGGCCGCGCCTGCCAAGGTGTGAGACGCGATGGATATACCGTACGTAGTGCAAGAACGGCCTGATACCGGGCTGACCAACGTCAAGCTGGGGATCTGGCTGTTCCTGGCGTCCGAAGTGATGCTGTTCGGCGGGCTGTTCTCCACCTACATCCTGCTGCGCGTCAACGCCATCGAGTGGCCGTTCGGCGCCGACATCCTCAGCGTCCCCATCGGGGCGTTCAACACCGTGGTGCTCATCCTGTCGAGCGTCACGATGGTGCTGTGCTACGCCGCGCTCAAGCTGGGCGACCTCGACGGCTACAAGCGCTACATGGGGCTGACGGTCGGCCTGGCGGTGCTGTTCCTCGTCGTGAAGTCGTACGAGTACTACGACAAGTTCTCGCACGGCGACGTCCCGGCGGTGAGCACGTACCTCGCCATCTACTTCACCATGACCGGGCTGCACGCGCTGCACATCGTGGGCGGCGTCATCGTCAACGGCTACTTCCTCGGCCCCGGGATCGCGCTGTGGAAGACCAACCGCGAGCAGTTCATCAACCGCATCGAGGCGGCCGGCCTGTACTGGCACTTCGTGGACCTGGTATGGATCTTCCTGTTCCCGGTGCTGTACCTGCTGTAGGGCCCCGAGCACTCAGGAGACGCGCACGATGAGCGAGAGCCCAGAGCACGTCAGAGAACACATCAAGCTGTACTGGAAGATCGGCGGCGCCCTGCTGGTGCTCACCGTGGTCACGGTGCTCGTGTCGTTCATCGAGTTCACCGTGCCGCTCGCGATCTTCGTGGCGCTGGTCATCGCCACCACGAAAGGCTCGCTGGTGGCCAGCTACTTCATGCACCTGATCGGCGAGCGCCCGCCCATCTACTGGGCGCTGCTGCTGACGGTCTTCTTCTTCATCGTCCTGATCTTCATTCCCATCCTGGGACACACGGACACCTACGGGGTGCACAAGACGATGCCGAACGCCAACGCGCCGGCCGCGGAGGCGGATCACTGATGACCTCGCTGCGCGCGATCCACCTCGTCTTCATCACGGCGTCGATCGCCCTGACCGTGATGGTGGCGCTGTGGGGCCTCGCCATGTACGCCTCCGACCGGGGGACGGCGGGGCATCTCGCGTTCGCGGCGGGGTCGCTCGCCGCGGGACTGGGCATGAGCGCGTACCTGGTCGCGTTCGTCCGCAAGACCCGCAGAATCGGCATGGAGTAGCTCGGTCATGACACACAGAATCGCGCATTTGGCGCTGCTGGTTCCGGCCGGCCTCGTCCTGGCGGCCGGCGATGCGCTCGCCTGCCCGATCTGCTTCGGCGGCGATCCCGACTCGCAACTGGCGCAGGGGATGAACTGGGCCGTGTTCCTGCTGCTGGGCGTCACGGGCGGCGTGCTGACCGGCTTCGTGGGGTTCATCTTTCACTTGATAAAGCGTTCGCGGCAGGCGTTGGGTCAGCCGGAGGGAGAGCGGTTCGATGGGTGAGTTCCTGGGACTGCCGGTGCAGGCGGCGGCGCACGCCGGCGAAATCGACGACATGATCATCTTGATCCACTACCTGATGTTCATTCTGTTCATCGGGTGGGGGATCTACTTCGTCTGGGTGCTGATCCGTTTCCGCGCCGCGGCGAACCCCAAGGCCGACTACACGGGCGTCACCAGCCACACCTCCAGCTACCTCGAGATCGCCGTGGCCGTCATCGAGGCGGTGCTGCTGATCGGCTTCGCCATTCCCGCCTGGGCGAACCGCGTCAACGAGTTCCCGCCCGAGGAGGAATCGACGGTCGTCCACATGATCGCCCGTCAGTTCGAGTGGCACGCCCACTACCCCGGCGCCGACGGCCGCTTCGGGCGGCGCGACCTGAGTCACATCACGCCGACCAACGTGGTCGGGCTCGACCGCAGCGACCCGGCCGCGGCGGACGACGTCGTCTCCATCAACCGCATGAATCTGCCCGTCGACAAGCCGGTCATCATCTACCTCTCGACGCAGGACGTCATCCACAGCCTCGGGATCGCCGAGATGCGGGTCAAGCAGGATGCCATCCCCGGCATGGAGATACCCATGTGGTTCATCCCGACCCTCATGGGCGACTACCAGATCAACTGCTCGCAGCTCTGCGGACTCGGCCACTACCGGATGCGGGCCGAGGTCACGGTCCAGACGCAGGCGGAGTTCGACGCCTGGTTCGCCGAGGAGCTCGCCCTGTCGCAGTAGGCGGCCCTCCGCGGTTGTGGCAACAGCGATCTACGCGGGCTTCTGGCGACGATTCGCGGCCGCCTTCATCGACGGCATCGTCTCCGCGCTCGCGAGCGTCGTGTTCGGCGTTCCCGTCCTCGTCCTCATGATGCTGGTGGTCATCGCCGAGGGCGAGGAGCCCGACCCGGTGGCCCTCACCGCCGTCTTCGAGGGCACCGCCCAGTTGCTGGCCCTCTTCGTCGGCTGGATGTATTTCGCGCTGTTGGAGTCGTCGCGGCTGCAGGCAACGCCCGGCAAGCTGGCCCTGGGGATCAAGGTCACCGACCTGGCCGGCAACCGGGTCGGGTTCGAGAAAGCGACCTGGCGCTACTTCGGCAAGTTCGTTTCCGCGCTGCCGCTGCTCGGCGGCTTCGTCATGGCGGCGTTCACGGCCAGACGGCAGGCCCTGCACGACCGCATGGCCGGCTGCCTGGTCGTGAACCGGCATCAGCCGCCGCCTGCGGACGAAACCGCCGACGAGCCGGAGTGAACGGCCGCGCACACCCGACGCGGCGGCCCCGCACCGCACGCGCTCAGGCGCCGGACGCCGCCGGGAACACGACGCCCGGCGCGAGCTTGCCCTCCGGATCCAGCGCGGCCTTGACTTGCCGCATCTGCTCGATGCCGGCGGCGCCGTACAGCTCGCGCAGCAGCGCCTGCTTGACCGGGTTGCGGCCCACGCCGTGCTCCGCCAGGGGGCAGCCGCCCAGCCGGATGACCTCGCGCCCGCACGCCAGGATGGCCTCCCGCCCGGCCTCCACGTCCTGCAGGCGGCGCGGGATGACGTTGGGATGCACGTTGCCGTCCGACACGTGCCCCCAGACGGCGTAGTCGAGACCTCGCTGCTCGAAGGCGTCCCGAAAGATCCGCAGGCTGTCTGCGAAGCGCGGGAACGGCACGATCATGTCGGCGGCGGTCTTGCCGATGCGGGCATCGACAGTCCGCTGCGCCGCGCCCACGCGCCGGTTCACCGCCTCGGGCACGGCCTCGCGCACGGCGAAGAGCTGCGCCTGCCGGCGGCGGTCGCCCGGGAGCGCGATCTCGGCGCGGTCGAGCGCGCCGGCCTGCGCCAGCAGCCGGCACAGACGCACCAGCGGCGTATCGGGCGCGGCCGGCTCGAGCGCCGCGCCGATCTGCTCGTACGCCGCGTCGGACGCGGCCGGGGCCCCCGGCGGGAGCTCCACCTGCACCAGCAGCGCGACCGCGGCGTCGGGCGGCAGCACGACGCCGTGGGTCCGGTCCGCGCCGTCGTCGCGCACGAGCTCCAGGCTGCGCCGATCGAGCATCTCGACGGCCGAGACGTCGAGCCCGCGGGGGTCCGCGGCGCGCCACGCGGCCTCGGCCTCGCGCCGGAGCGCCGCCACGAGCGCCAGCGCGGCCGGCTCGTCGGGCAGCGGCAGCCAGACCAGGCACAGCGCCGGCCGCGGAGACACCAGGCCGCAGGTGACCTCCGTGATGATGCCCAGCGTTCCCTCCGAGCCGATGAAGAGATCGACGAGGTCCATCTCCGGCGCGGCGAAGTACCCGGCCGACACCTTCGGCACGGCGGGCATCCGGTAGCCCGGGATCGGAACGCGCCGCACGCCGTCGGGGGCGTGGAGCTCGAAGTAGCCGTCGGGATGGGCGCGGCAGTCGCCGCGCCTGAGATCCAGGCGGCAGCCGTCGGCCAGCACGACCTTCAGCCCGCGGATCCAGCGCCGGGTCGTGCCGTACTTGAACGTGGCGGCGCCGGCCGCGTTGGTCGCTGCCACGCCGCCGGCGCAGGCGCCCTCGAACGTCGGCGCCGGCGGGTAGTACGCGTTCCGCTGCGCAAGCGCCTCGCGCAGGGCGGTCAGCGGCACGCCGGCCTGCACGGTGATCTCGTCGGCGCCCACGCGGAGAATCCGGTCGAGCCGGCGGGTGCTGACGACGACCTCCCCCATCGGCGTCGCGCCGCCGGTCAGCGACGACTGCGCCCCGACGGGCAGCACGCGCCGCGCCTGCCGCACGAGCGCGGCCACCTCAAGGTCGGAGCGGGGCTGCGCGATACCGGCGGCGTGCCCGCCGGGATAGTGCGCCGCGTCCTCCAGGAACCCGGCCAGGGTCTCGACGTCGCGGGCGACCGCGACGCGGCCGGCGCAATCGGCGGGAGGGACCGGCCGGACCCGGTGCGTCGGCATGGCGGGGCATATGGTACAGTGACCCGCGGAGGTCTCATGGCAGCACTGCTTCGAACGTTCTGTCTCGTCGGGCTGGCGGCGGTCTCGGCCGCAAGCTGCGTCGCGATGCCTCAGGCGCAGGATCAGGGCGAGGTGGCCGCCCGCGTCGGCGACACCGTCGTCACGGTGGCGGACCTCGAGGAGGCCTGGAACGAAGCCGACCCGCGCGGGCGCCTGGAGCAGTTGCAGGACCTGTACGAGGCGCGCCGGCGGGTGCTGGACGACGTCGTCGGCGACCGTCTGATCGAACGCGAGGCGGAGGCGCGCGGCATCGACCGCGAGGAGCTGCTGGCGACCGAGCTGCCGGCCCGCACCGAGGCGATCACCGACGCCGAGATCGACCGCATCTACGAGGTGAACAGGGACCGGCTCGGCGGCCGCACGCTCGAGGAGATGCGCCCCGAGATCCGCTCCCTGCTCGAGCGGCAGCAGCCGGCGCGGGCGCGGATGCTCTACATCGCCGAGCTGCGTGAGGCGGCCGACGATGTCGTCATCACGCTCGAGCCGCCGCGGCAGGCGATCGAGCTGTCCGCCGCCGACCGTTCGAAGGGACCGGCCGACGCCCCGGTGGTGATCGTGGAGTTCTCGGACTTCGAGTGCCCGTACTGCCAGCAGGCGACCGCCACGATGGACGCCCTGCTCGAGCGCTACCCGGACGAGATTCGCTTCGTCTACAAGGACTTTCCCCTGCCCAACCACCCAAACGCGTTCAAGGCGGCCGAGGCCGGCCACTGCGCGCACGAGCAGGGGCAGTTCTGGCCGTTCCACGACAAGCTGTTCGCCATGCCGGACGCGCTGGACGTCGAGTCGCTGAAGGCCTACGCGGACGAGCTCGGCCTCGACACGGACGCCTTCGGGGCCTGCCTCGACGATGCCCGGCACGCGGAGTCGGTCAACGCCGACATGGACGCGGGCCGGCGCCTCGGCGCGTCGTCGACGCCCACGCTGTTCATCAACGGGCGTCCGGTCCTCGGGGCGCTGCCCCTGGCGGTCTTCGACGAGATAGTGCGCGAGGAGCTGGCCGCGGCGGCTCCCTGACGGCGCTGCCGGACGGGGACGTCCGCCGTCGCGGCCGCTGATCAGAAGCCGGCGCTGGCCCCCGCGTGGAGCCGCAACGAGCCGCGGAAATCGTGGCCGAGGTCGAGGCGCACGCTGCCGAACGGCGGAACGGTCAGAAAGACGCCGCCGCCCGCACCCTTGAGGAACCTGGCGCCGCGCACGCGCTGTCCCACGTCGTAGGCGGCGGCCGTGTCGTAGAAGACGCGGAACCCGGCATTCCCGATCGAGATGGGCGAGCCCATCGGCAGCCGGAGTTCGACCGACGCCGCAAGGAGCCGGTCGCCCACGCGTGAGCCGACCCGCCACCCGCGCAGGTTGCCGCCGCCGCCGAGCAGTGCCCGCTCGTACGGCGGCAGTGCCGCCGAGGCGCCCTCGAACAGGACACGCGCCGCGAGCACCGCCTGTCCCCCGACCCCCTTGAACGCCTGCGCGTCGATCCGGGGCCGGACGACAGCCGCCGGCTGGCCGGCCACCGCCAGCCGCTCCAGCGCGGCGCTCACCTGCACGTCGTCGCGCGGGAAGGCGCCGGGCGAGAGGCCGCCGTACTCCAGGCCGACCGTCAGTCGTGTGAGACGGTCCGCCACCGCACCGAACCGTACTTCCTCGCGGGCCGCCTCCGCCCCCAGGCTGAGGCCGGGCCCGAGCTGACGACCCACCCCGGCCCAGAATCGCGTCCGCCGGTCGTCGACGCCGAAGTACGGATGAACGCGGCGCCCGTATGAACCGCCGGCCCGCACGCGGTCGACCACGACGCCGGCAACCCGTCGCTCCGCTTCGAGCCCCGCGCGCCTGTCGCCGCCCCAGGTCATCGGCGCCGAAAGCCGACTCCCCGCACCGAACAGGTCGACGAGGCTGAGCCGGGCGCCGTAGGACATCCCGTAGCCTTCGTCGTAGCGCACGATCGGCAGCAGCATCGACTGCCGGGGAATGCGGGCGAGCGCGCGGACCACCGGGTTCGCAATGGACGCCAGTGGCCGCTCCCGGACGACGATCACGAGCGCGATCCGGTCCGTGACCGTCAACGAGCGATAGCGCTTGCGAACCTCGACCGTCTCGAAACGGCCGCTCGCTTCCAGACGCCGCGTGACGGTGTCCACCACGTCGGCGTCCACGATGTCACCGACCGCCACGCCGGCCAGCGCCACGATGTCGTCGGTCGGGGTGGTGTGGTTGCCGTGCACGCGGATATCGACCACCGTCTCCGACCCGACCGCTTGGCCGCGCGCAGCGAGCGGGGTGAACGCGACCGCCGCCGCCGCGAACGCCGCGGCGGCAACGCGACGCCGGAGCCGCCCTGCGGTCATCGGGGCCGATCCGGCCCGATGGCGAGAATGCGGCCGTCCGCGGTGGCCTCGCGATAGTTGGTGTACAGGCGCGTGCCGCTCAGCTCGAAGGCGCCAATCGCCAGCGACACGGCGGCGCGCATGTCGGTCCGCGCCGGCAGCCACACCCCTTCGAACGGCTGCCGCATCGTCATCGACGCCGTCAGGTCATCGAGCCGCAGCAGCCAGCGCCCGGGCAGGAAATCGAAGCCGACGTTGTCGAACGTGTAGCGGACGATCTGATGCCGGGCCGGATCGACCCAGAGGGTCACCAGACTGGTCTTGTCCATGGCCGCCCCTTCACGGTCGTCATCATCCGGCGCGGTGAAGAGCTGCTCCGGGTAGTACTCGATGCGCAGGACATCGTGTCCGTCCAGCGTCTCGCGGCCGGCCAGGTAGTAGTTGCCCGGCTCGAACTCGAAATCGAGGAAGTACGAGTCGGAAACGAAACGGGGCTCGAGACCGGCCCAGGCGGCATCCGCCGGCGACAGCGACGCGTCGCCACGCCCCGCGGCCTGGGACGCGCCGGCCGGCGACAGCCGTTCCTCCTGGCGCTCCCGGGGGCGCTGCTGCTCGCGCGCCAGCCACTCGGCCTCGTATTCCCGCCGGCGGGCTTCGTCGATCGTGATGCCGTCGATACGGGTCGGGCTGCGGACGAAGAATCCGTCGCGTTCGTACCAGGTGTATTGGCCGCGGAACCCCCACACGACGCCGTCCGGTCCGGTCAGGCGAATGCGCAACTCCTCGTCGAGGACGTACTGCAGCCGAGCCGCCGCGTTCCGCTCCCGCTGCGCCAGCACGCGCTCCATGAAGCGGTCGAGCTCGTTGTCGCTCTCGTCCTGGGCGCCGGACGCCCCGGGTGCGGCCACGCCAGCGAACAGGACAAGAGAAGCCAGAGCCGCAGCCGGGGCGAGAAACACGGCGGCCGGGACCGCGCTCGGGCGCCATGGCTGCATCGACTCACCCTCCCCTCGCCGCGGGCTGCTAGAATGCCCAGTCGAACGAATGGTACCAAGGATCGTAGCGAATACGCCCGCCGCGCCCGGGTCGACCGGCCGATGAGCCGTTTCATCGCCCACTGGATCATCACGGCCGTGGCGCTCGGCGCAACGGCCTGGGTGCTGCCCGGCGTGAGCGTCAGCTCCCTGCCGGCGCTACTGGTCGCAGCGCTCGCGCTGGGGTTCGCGAACGCCGTCGTCAGGCCGCTGCTGCTCCTCCTCACGCTGCCGATCACGGTGCTGACGCTCGGGCTGTTCTACCTCGTCGTCAACGGCCTCTCGTTCGGGTTCGCCGCCTTCCTGGTCCCCGGCTTCAGCGTCCGCTCGTTCGGCTGGGCTGTGCTCGGCGCGCTGCTCGTCGGCGCGGTCTCCTGGTTCATCGGCAGCTTCCTTCAGCCGCCGCCGGCGGCGCGCGGGTACGTCTGAGGTACGGCGCGTGAAGTAGCAACGGCTTGGGGACGGCTTCGCCGCCCCCCGTCTGGCCCTCAGAGCGGCGCCCGCCGGAGCCTCAGCGCGTTGCCGATGACCGACAGCGAGCTCAGCGTCATGGCGGCGCTGGCCCAGATCGGGCTGATCAGCAACCCCACTACCGGATACAGGACGCCGGCGGCCACCGGGACGCCGATGGTGTTGTAGGCGAAGGCGAGGAACAGGTTCTGGCGGATGTTGCGCATCGTCGCGCGGCTCAGCCGGCGGGCGCGGACGATGGCGCGCAGGTCGCCCTTGATCAGCGTCACGCCGGCGCTCTCCATCGCGACGTCCGTGCCGGTCCCCATGGCGATGCCGACGGCCGCCTCGGCCAGGGCCGGCGCGTCGTTGATGCCGTCGCCCGCCATCGCCACGACGCGGCCGGCGGCCTGCTGCTCGGCGACCACGCGCCGCTTGTCGGCGGGGAGCACCTCGGCGTGCACGTCCTCCTGCGCCAGGCCGACCTCCGCCGCCACGGCGGCCGCGGTCGACCGGTTGTCGCCCGTCACCATCAGGATGCGCAGCCCTTCCGCCCGGAGCTGACCAATCGCCTCGGGCGTCGTCGCCTTGACCGGATCGGCAATGCCGATGAGGCCGACTGGCGCGCCGTCCACGCTGACGTGCACGACCGTCTCCGCGCGAGCCGCCGGCCCGGCGGCCTGCTCCGCCAGCGCTCCCGCATCCGCGCCTTCCGCCGCGATGAAGGCGGCCGTTCCGACGGCGACCTGCCGGCCGTCGACCGTGCCGCTCACCCCGCGGCCCGTGGCGGATTGGAAATTGGCGGCGGGGGCGATCGGCAGGCCGCGCCGCATGGCCTCGGCCACGATCGCCGACGCCAGCGGATGCTCGCTCGCGCGCTCCAGCCCGGCGGCGAGCCGGACCACCTCGTCCGCGTCGCGACCGGCCGCCGCGACGACCGTGCGCACCTCCGGCCGGCCGGCGGTCAGCGTGCCGGTCTTGTCGACGATCAGCGTGTCCACCCGCTCGAGCGCCTCCAGCGCCTCGGCGTTGCGGATGAGGACGCCGGCCGTGGCGCCGCGCCCTGTCCCCACCATGATCGCCATCGGCGTGGCGAGGCCGAGCGCGCAGGGACAGGCGATGATCAGCACGGCGACGGCGCTGAGCAGCGCGAAGGCGAGCCGCGGCTCGGGGCCCGCCAGGCTCCAGACGGCGAACGCCGCGACGGCCACCGCGACGACGGCGGGGACGAAGTACGCCGCGAGACGATCGGCGGAGCGCTGGATGGGGGCGCGGCTCCGCTGCGCCTCGCTCACCATCCGCACGATCTGGGCCAGCAGCGTCTCCTGACCCACCCGCTCGGCGCGCATGACCAGGCTGCCGGTGCCGTTGATGGTGGCGCCCACCACCGCCGCGCCGCCGGTCTTCTCGACCGGTATCGGCTCGCCGCTGATCATCGACTCGTCGACCGCGCTGCGTCCGCTCACCACGACCCCGTCGACCGGGATCCGCTCGCCGGGGCGCACGCGCAGCACGTCGCCGACCTGGACCTGCGCCAGCGGGACATCCTCCTCCTGCTCGCCCGCGACGCGGTGCGCGACGGCCGGGGCGAGACCGAGCAGCGCGCGCAACGCGCCGCCGGTGCGGTGGCGGGCCCGCAGCTCGAGGACCTGCCCGAGCAGCACGAGCACGATGATGACGACCGCGGTGTCGAAGTACGGCTCGACGCCGCTCGCCATGCGGAAGCCCGCCGGAAACAGACCCGGGGCAATGGTGGCGGCGGCGCTGTAGAGGAACGCCGCGCCGACGCCGAGGGCGATCAGGGTGAACATGTTGGGGCTGCGGTTGACGACCGACGCCCAGCCGCGCTCGAAGAACGGCCGGCCCGCCCACAGGACGACCGGCGCGGCGCACATCAGTTGCAGCCAGTTCGAGGCCGTGCGGCTCAGGGGCAGCGCGCCGGCGCCGGCGATCATCTCGGTCATCGCGATGCCGAACACCGGCAGGCCGATCGCCGCGGCAATCCGGAAGCGCCGCGTCATATCGATCAGCTCGGGGTTGGGCGCCTCCTCGAGCGCGGCCGCCCGCGGCTCGAGCGCCATGCCGCACTCGGGACAGGCCCCCGGCGTGTCCCGCACGACCTCCGGGTGCATCGGGCAGGTGTACTGCACCGCCCCGGGGACCGCCGCGACGACCTCCGGCTCGAGCGCCATGCCGCAGCTCGGGCAGGGGACGGGCTCGCTCTCGCGAACCTCTGGGCACATGGGGCAGACGTACGCGGCTGCGGACGAGTGCGAGGGTCCACCGGCGCCCGGCGCTGGCGCCCGAGCAGCCGCGTGGCGGCCGGGCGCGGGCCCGTCGCCTGTGCCCGCCTCGTCGCGCGCACGGAGGAACGCCTCGGGGTTGCTGCGGAACGCCGCCTGGCACCCCCCGCAGCAGAACAGGTAGGTCGTCCCGGCGTGCTCGTGCGTGAACCGGGCCTTGTCCGGATCCACCGTCATGCCGCAGACCGGATCGCGCGTCTCGACCGTCATGCCTCTTCCCTCCTGGACACCCCTGCACTAGCCGGCGGCCGGCGCGCACGTCCCGGGCTCCGCGCAGCGCTCGTGCTCGAGCTGGACCGTGGCGTGCCGCAGCCCGAACCGCTCGCGCAGGCAGGCGCGGACACCCTCCAGCGCGCGGTCGTGGGCGGCGTCGCGGTCGACGCACGCGTGCAGGGTCACGAGCGGGCGGCCCGGACTCAGCGACCAGATGTGCACGTGGTGCACGCCGTCGACCTCGGGAACCGTCGCCGTGATGGCGGCGGCGACGTCCGCCGCGTCCAGGTTCTCGGGACGGCCCTCCATGAGCACGTGACCGGAGCGGCGCAGCAGCGACACCGCGCTTCGGAGCACCAGCAGGGCCACGAGCAGCGAGAGGAGCGGGTCGATGAGCGTCCAGCCGGTCGCCAGGATCACCAGCGCCGCGATGATGGCGGCAGCCGACCCGAGCAGATCGCCGACCACGTGCAGCAGCGCGCCGCGGACGTTGAGGCTGTCCGTCCGCCCGCCGTGCAGGATGCGGAAGGCGGCCAGGTTGACCAGCAGGCCGGCGACCGCGACGGCCAGCATCGGCCCCGCCAGGATCTCGATCGGCTGGCGGATGCGGACGACCGCCTCGACGGCGATCCAGACGACGATCAGGAGCAGCGTCAGGGCGTTGACGTACGCCGCGAGCACGGGAAACCGGTGATAGCCGTACGACCGCCGCGCGTCGCCGGGGCGACCGGCCACCGCCGCGGCGACGGCCGCGAGTCCCAGGGCGGCCGTGTCGGTCAGCATGTGACCGGCGTCCGCGAGCAGCGCCAGCGAGCCGGCGATCACGCCGCCCGCCGCCTCCACCAGCATGAACCCGCCCGTCAGGCACAGCGCGCCCAGCAGCCGCCGCCGATCGTCCGCGCCGTGCTCTCCGTGTTGCCCGCTCATGAGGACAACATATTAGCATATGTTCATGTGTTGTATAATGGCGGCCGGATGGCACAGGCGACACGGCGGGCGGCCCGTCTCGCGTCGCTCGACGACGACACGGTGAGCCAGGTGGCCGAGATGTTCCGGCTGATGGGCGACCCGACGCGCCTGCGCGTCATCCTGAGCTGCCTGCCCGGCCCCAGCTCGGTCGGCGACATGGCGCAGCGGCTCGGCCTGTCGTCGTCGCTGGTCAGTCACCATCTGCGCCTGCTCCGCGCGGCCCGGGTGATGCGGGGCCAGCGGCGCGGCAAGCAGGTCTACTACGGCCTGGCCGACCAGCACATCAGCCGCGTGCTGCTCGACATGCTGGATCACGTCGTCGAGCCGGCAGGCCACGACGTGTAGCTTCCTTCAGACGGGGCTGCGCCCCGAGCCCCCGGCGTCCGCTTGCGGGGACCCCTTCGCCCCGCGCCGCTACCGCCGAGGCGCGCCGTGCGCGCCTTGAGCGTCAACCTGCAGCGCCGCCTGCACGAAGGCTGCCTCCGGCTGGGAGCCCAGGATCGCGGTGCGATCGTCGATGATGGTCTGCGGCACGCCGGAGATGCGGTAGCGCTGGACGAGCTCGGGGAATTCGGTGGCCTCGATCACCGACGCGGTGACCCGGGGGCTCGCGGCGGCCAGCCGCCAGGCCAGACCGACCGTCTGCGGGCAGAGGGCGCACGCCGCGGTGACGAACACCTTGATGTCCAGCGGCCGGTCGAGGGCGGCCAGCGCCGCCAGGCTCGCGGGCGCCAGCCCGCCGCCGGCGGCCCCGCCCGCCAGCGCGACCGCATCGGCCAGCGAGCGCAGCTCGTGGCCGGCCGGGGTTCCGTAGTAGCGCAGTCCCAGGTCGCGCGGGCCCACGATGGCGATCCCCGGCGCCCGGTCGATGCCGAACGCCGTCGCCTGCTCCCTGTCGAGCACGAGGTTGTGCTCCTCGACCGACACCCGGGCGGAACGTCCGGCGAGGTCGTCGACCACCTGCCGCGCCTGGAGGCACGTCTCGCAACCGAACGTCTGCGTGAAGAGGACCAGCCGCACGGGCGACGGCAGCAAGGCGGGGAGGTCGGCGCTCACGCGGCCTCACTTGAACAGGTCGTCGAACGCCTGGCGGGCCGTCCGGGGACCTGTACCTGTGGAATGCGTTTCCCGCTCGACGGTGACGCGACCCTCGAAGAACGTGCAGGTGTTGCGGCCCTGCTTGGGCGAGATGCGGGCCGGAATCGGCCGGCCGCACTCGAACCGGCTGCCCGTATCGAACCACGTGCACTGCGCGCAACTGTGAAGGTCGCTCCGGCACTGGGCGCACGTGCTGTCGAACGCGATCGGCGTCGTGACCTGATTGCCGCACCGCGCGCACTTGAGCACGTCGCGGAAGCTCGGCATGTTGATCATCCGCGGTTCGCGCGGGCCGTATCCGCGGCGCGGGCCCCGCTCGCGCTTGTCGTCGCGCGGCGCGTCGTGCGGTGCGTCGCGCGGGCGATCGTCGTCCTGATATCCCTGCTGGCGGTACTTTCTGGTCATGGTGGCCCCGGTCAGCGCATTGCCTGATCTACAGCACCGGCCGGTGCTTTGTCCACCTCGGTTGCGGCCGGCCGGGCGACCGCGGCGGGTTGACAGCCTCTCGGACGATGCACGATCCTGTGAGGTCGCGGCCGGTGCTCGACGCGCGCCGGCGGCAGAGGGGCGCCGTCCGGCGCCCCGTACCTCCTGCGGAAAGGACTCTGAATGGCGGGACGCAAGGTCGGCACGGTCACCTACAAGCGGGACCTCTCTTCCATCCTGACGATCTTCAGGCTGATGCCGGAGGCAGGCAGCACGTTCCCGCCGTCGAAGGCCGGGCAGTACATCGCGCTCCGGCGCGACGACTGCAAGCTGACGAAGAAGGTGGGCGTCGGCGAGGACGGCGCCGCCCGCTACGGACCCGACCTCAACGAGGCGGGCCAGCAGAAGATCGGCCAGGTCACGCACTCGTACTCGATCGCGTCGGCCCCGTGGGAGCAGGAAGAGCACGGCTACCTCGAGTTCTACGTCGTCCTCGAAGTGATCAGGAAGGGCGAGTTCGGGCGGCTGAGCTCGGTCTTCATGAACATGGACCCCGAGACGGACAACAGCATCACCTACTTCGACCGCATCACGGGCAACTTCACGCTCGACCAGCGGGCCGCCGGCTTCGACAGCGTGCTCATGGTGGGCACCGGCACGGGCCTGGCCCCGTTCATCGCCATGGCCAAGCAGCTCCACCACGAGGCCTCGAACGGCGGCGGCGACGGGTGCAAGTACACGATCCTGCACACCAACCGCACCTACGAGGAGCTGGCGTACCACCAGGAGCTGCTCGACATGGAGCGGGCGGGCCGGTTCGATTTCGTCTACGTGCCGACGGTGAGCCGGCCCACGCAGCGCGACCTCGACGACGACGGCATGGGCGTGGGACGGGCGAACAACGTGCTGCGGCACATCTTCGATCAGCCGATGAAGGAGGAGGAGGTGCTCGCGGCGGCCCGCGCGGGCAAGGGCGACCTCGCGCGCGCCGAGGCCGGCATGCAGCGCACGCCGCGGCCGGAGCTGCCGAAGCACCTGTCGGCGCAGCGGCTGCGCGACCGCTTCGACCCCGCCACCTCGCTCATCATGACGTGCGGCAACCCCTGGTCGATGGCCGACATCGAGGAGACCGCGAACCGCAGCAAGATCAAGTTCGAGATGGAAGAGTGGTGAGCCCGCCGCCCGCGGAGGCTGGCGGCGGGGGCGGCGCGGACCTATACTTCTCGAAGAACGAAGGGGAAGCGAGGCGCCCATGCCAATGAGAATCGTCCTCACCGTCGCCGCCCTGCTGCTGCTGGTCACGCTGCCGTCGTTTGCGCATCTGTACACCGAGTGGCTGTGGTTCGGCGAGACCGGCTACCAGTCGGTGTTCCTCAAGAGCCTGACGACGAAGGGCCTGGTGGGCGTCGGGGTCTTCGCGGCCGCGTTCCTGGTCCTGTTCGGCAATCTGCGGCTGGCGGCGCGCTCCCAGCGCAGCCCGTACGTGGTGTTCCCCGGCGGCGGCGACATTCAGCCGGTCGTTCTCGAGCCGCGCCACCTGCGCTGGCTGGCGGCCGGCGCCTCGGTGCTGCTGGCATTGTTCCTCTCCGGGGCGGCGTCCGGGCAGTGGCTCATGCTGCTGCAGTTCCTCAACGCGACGCCGTTCGGGGAGGCCGACCCGCTGTTCGGGCGGGACGCGGGCTTCTACATCTTCTCCCTGCCGCTGCTCGACACGGTCCGCCTGCTCCTGCTGGCGATGGTCGGCCTGGCGCTGGTCGGCTCGGGCGCCCTCTACGTCATCGGCGGGCAGCTCGGGCTGACCCCGCAGGGACTCGAGGTGGGCCGCCGCCCGCGGCAGCACCTGGCCGCGCTGATCGCCTGCGGCTTCCTGCTGCTGGCGGCCGGCGCCTGGCTCGACATGCCCCGGATGCTGATCTCGCCGGCGGGCATCATCCACGGCGCGTCGTACGTCGACGCGGTGGTTCGGTTGCCGGTGCTGCAGACGCTCCTGATCGTCGCGGGCGTCGGGGCGGCCGCCACCGCCTACGCGGCCGTCTCGTCGACGCTGTGGCCCGTGGCGGCGGCCACCGCCGGCTATCTCGTCGTGTGGGCCGGCGGCGGCGGGCTGGCCGTGGCGGTGCAGCAGCTCATCGTGACCCCCGACGAGCAGCAGAAGGAAGCGCCGTACATCGCGCGGAACATCGCGGCGACGCGAGCCGCCTTCGACCTCGACCGGGTCGAGGAGCGCGACGTGTCGGGCGACGCCTCGCTCACGCTGGCCGACATCGCCAACAACGCGGAGACGATCAACAACGTGCGGCTGTGGGATCACCAGCCGCTGCTCGACACGTTCGGCCAGATCCAGGAGATCCGGACGTACTACGAGTTCGCGTCGGTCGACAACGACCGCTACGTCGTGGACGGCCAGTACCGGCAGACGATGGTCTCGAGCCGCGAGCTCAACTCGAGCAGCCTGCCGAACCGCTCGTGGATCAACGAGCGCCTGCAGTACACGCACGGCTTCGGCGTCGCGCTCGGGCCGGTGAACCAGGTGACCCAGGAAGGGTTGCCGATGCTGTTCATCCAGGATCTGCCTCCCCGCTCGGACACCGACCTCACCGTGACCCAGCCGAGCATCTACTTCGGCGAGCTGTCCAACGACTACGTCCTGGTCAACACGCGCACCGACGAGTTCCACTACCCGCAGGGCGACGACAACGTCTCGGTCCGCTACGACGGCAGCGGCGGCGTCGAGCTCGGGAACCTCTTCCGGCGGCTGCTGTTCAGCCTGCGCTTCCGCTCGTACGAGATTCTGGTCAGCGGCCAGCTCAGCGCCGAGAGCCGGCTGATCTATCACCGCAACATCGCCGACCGCGTCGCGACCATCGCGCCCTTCCTGCGCTACGATTCCGACCCGTACCTGGTCATCGCCGACGGCCGCCTGTTCTGGATCCGCGACGCCTACACCGTCAGCGGCAACTACCCCTACGCCACGCCCGTGGGCGACCGCATCAACTACATCCGGAACTCGGTCAAGGTGGTGATCGACGCCTACAACGGGACGACGACGTTCTATCTGGCGCAGCCGGACGATCCGCTGGCCGCCACGCTCGGCAAGGTGTTTCCCGACCTCCTGCAGCCGCTCGACGCCATGCCCGAGACGCTCAGGAGCCACGTCCGCTACCCGGAAGGCATCTTCGCCCTGCAGACCGCCATGTACTCGACCTACCACATGACCAACCCGGCGGTCTTCTACAACCGCGAGGACGAATGGGAGGTCCCGGTCATCGACGGCGAGCAGATGGAGCCGTACTACACCATCATGAGGCTGCCGCGCGAGCAGCGCGCGGAGTTCATCCAGATGCTGCCGTTCACGCCGCGCGGCAAGAACAACCTGGCGGCCTGGATGGTCGCGCGCAGCGACGGCGAGCACTACGGGAAGATGCTCGTGTTCCAGTTCCCCAAGCAGAAGGTGGTGTTCGGTCCGTCGCAGATCGTGGCGCGGATCAATCAGGACCAGGAGATCTCGCCCCAGATCACGCTGTGGAACCAGCAGGGGTCCGAGGTCATCCAGGGCACGCTGCTCGTGATTCCGATCGAGGAGGCGCTGCTCTACATCCGGCCGCTCTACCTGCGGGCGTCCGGCGGCCGCATCCCCGAGCTCAAGCGGGTCGTCGTGGCGTATCAGAACCAGATCGTGATGGAGGAGACGCTGGACCAGGCGCTCGCCCGGCTCTTCGGGACGCCGGCGGAAGAACCGGCGGCGAGCCCGCCGGCGACGCTCGTCGCGAGCGCCGGCGAGGCCGCGAGCCCGATTGCGGCGGCGGTAGCGAGCGCCGGCGGCGACCGGACCCTGGCGCAGCAGGCGAGCGAGCACTACTCGCGGGCCATGCAGGCGCAGCGTCAGGGCGACTGGGCCGAGTACGGCACGGAAATCGAGCTGCTCGGCAACGTGCTCGCGCAGCTCGACGACTCGCAGGGCCAGAACTAGGAGCTCCCGATGCATGCGACCACCCGTGCCGCCGGCGCCGCCCTGCTGTGCACCGCTCTCGCCCAGTGCTCCGCGCCCGAGCCGGCGCCGGTCGAGCCGACGCCGGGCCTGCTGGCGTTTACCGGGGCCCGGCTGATCACGGGCGACGGCGCGGTCATCGAGCAGGGCACCCTGGTGGTCCGCGACGGCCGGATCGAGGCGGTCGGGGCGCGCGACGCGGTGGCCGTGCCGGCCGACGCGACGGCGGTGGACCTCGCCGGGAAGACGGTCACGCCGGGACTGATCAACGCGCACGGGCACGTCAACGACGTGCGCGGCCTGGAGGCCGACCCGGCGTTCTACACGGAAGAGCACGTGACGAACCAGCTCGCCCTGTACGCCCGCTACGGGGTGACCACCGTGGTCAGCCTCGGCGGCGGCGGTCCCGCCGGCGTGGCCGTGCGGGATCGCGAGGGACCCGGCCTGGCGCACGCGCGCCTGCGGCTGGCGGGTCCGGTCATCACCGCCGACTCGCCGGAGGAGGCCGCCGCGCGCGTGAACGAGGTCGCCGACATGGACGTCGACTTCATCAAGATCCGCGTGGACGACAACCTCGGCGCCACGCCGAAGATGCCGCCCGGCGTGTACACGGCGGTGATCGACGCGGCGCACGCTCGCGGGCTGAAGCTGACGGCCCACCTCTACTACCTCGCGGACGCGAAGGGGTTGCTCGGCGCCGGCGCCGACTTCATCGCGCACAGCGTGCGGGACGAGCCGGTCGACGACGAGCTGATCGCGCAGCTCGCCGAGCACGACGTCTGCTACTGCCCGACCCTCATGCGGGAGGTCTCCACGTTCGTCTACGAGGAGCGCCCCGACTGGTTCGACGATCCGTTCTTCCTCAAGGACGTGGACCCGGCGGTCGTGCAGGCGCTCGAGGCACCGGCCTATCAGCAGCGCATCCGGGACAGCCGCAGCGCCCAGACCTACAAGGTCGCGCTCGAGCAGGCGCAGGAGAACCTGGGGACGCTCGCCGACGCCGGCATCCGCATCGCGATGGGGACCGATACGGGACCCGCGGCCCGCTTTCAGGGGTACTTCGAGCACGGCGAGCTCGAGCTGATGGTCGAGTCCGGCCTGACGCCGATGCAGGCCATCGTCGCAGCGACCGGGGACGCGGCCGCCTGCCTCGACCTCGACGGGGTGGGCACGCTGGAAGCCGGCAAGTGGGCCGACTTCGTCGTCTACGCGGCCGACCCGCTGGCGGACATTCGGAATACGCGGACGATCGAGTCGGTCCGCGTGGCGGGCAACGAAGTACCCGGCGTCAGCGGGACCTGACGGCCCCGCCCGCCGCCCGCCGCCGGCGGCGCAGCTCGCCCAGGCCCGCCGTTGTGCGCGCCGCCAGCATGGCGAGGGCGACCCCCGCGGCGCCGGCCGCGGCGTCCGCCACGCTCATGACGCGCAGCGGCGACACGGTCTGCAGGACCTCGAGCGCAAGACCGAGCACCACCAGGCCCGCCACGATGCGCCGCTCGGCGACCCGGGTCGGGTACGCCGGGTAGCTCACCGCCATCAGGACGAAATAGACGGCCAGGTGCAGCAGCTTGTCCGACACGCCCGTCCGCGGCAGCACCTGCTGCGACACCAGCGACAGCGTGCACACCGCCGCGACGCCGCTCCAGAACACGAGCTTCCAGAGCCGGGGCGCCAGCAGGATGGCGAATCGACGTTCTGACGGCTGCATGCTGCAACGGCCCGCGGCCGGCTCCCGGGCTGCTAGGCGCGCGCCGCGCGCCGCTTCCGCCAGTAGCGCGCCAGCCCGAGCCAGCCGAGCGAGAGCGGCGACGCGAAATCGTAGAGGTCGACCTCCTCCGGGGGCAGATGGCGCTGCAGATGCAGCCGCGCCTCCGCGGTGAACGCCTGCAGCCGGTCGTCGTCGCTCCCCTCGCCGTCGACCACCCGGCGGGCGATGCCGGACAGCGCGTCGAGATGCTCGGCGAACGCGTCGAGATGTCCCGTCACGTCCTCGTGCGGCCCGAAGTGGGTGACGAACAGGGTGGACGGCCGCCACGCGCGTATCACCTCGACGCTCTCGAGCCAGGCTTCGATATCGATGTCCGGCGGCGGGGTCGGCGGCATCACGAACAGCGCCTCGCCGGTCCGGACTCCCGCCGTGTCGCCGACCAGCGCGACGCCGCTCGCACGATCGAGGAAGCCCACGTGATGCGACGCGTGCCCCGGCAGGTAGGCGACCTCGAAGCGGCGCCCCGCGACGTCGAGCTGCTCCCCGCCCCGCAGCTCCCGGATGTTCCGCGCCGGCACCGGCAGGAACTCGCCCCACAGGCGGTCCATGTCGGCGCCGTAGAGTCGGCTCGCGCTCGCCAGCAGCCGGGCCGGGTCGGCCATGTGCGGGGCGCCGCGCGCGTGGACGTGGACCTCCAGGTCGGGGTTCTCCCTGACCAGCGATCCGGCCGCGCCGGCATGGTCGAGGTGAATGTGCGTCAGCAGCACGGCGCGGATGTCCCGCACGCCGATGCCCTGCGCGGCAAGCTTGCGGCGCAGCGTCTCCAGGCACGTCGACGGGCCCGGGTCGACCAGCGCCACGCCGGCCGCGCTCTGGACCACGGCCGTCGCGATCACCCGCGGGCTGCCCAGGAAGTCGAGATCGATGTACGTGAGCCCGCGGCCGATCGTGCGCATCGACCGACAGTCTACACGGTGTCCCGACACGCCGGCTTGACCTGCCGAAACCGCTGTCGGTACGCTGGGGATCGAGGGCGATGGTCGAGACTCCCGTGCGCCCGGATGGCGCGGTCCGCGAGCAGCACGAGCAGCAGACCCTGACGCCGAAGATGTACAGGGTCGTCCTGCTGAACGACGACTACACGACGATGGAGTTCGTCGTGAGCGTGCTCGAACGGGTGTTCCAGAAGGGCCCGGCCGAGGCCTTCCGTCTGATGATGCAGGTTCACACGCACGGCCGCGCCGTGTGCGGGACCTACACCTACGAAGTGGCCGAGACGAAGGTCGGAGCCGTTCGAGAGCTGGCCAGGGAGGAGGGTTTCCCCCTGCAGGCCAGCCTGGAAGAAGGGTGACATGTTCAGCGCGTCGCTCGAGCTCGTCCTCAACGTCGCGTACCGCGAGGCGGCGTCGCGCCGTCACACCCACCTGACGCTCGAGCACCTGCTGTACACCCTCGCGCACGATGCGGAGGGGGAGCGCATCCTGGCCGCGTGCGGCGCCGACCTCGGCACGTTGCGGCGCACGCTCGACGAGTTCATGGCGACGCTCGAGACGTTCGCCAGAGGCGAGCGCGCCCGCGAGCCGAGCCAGACGCTCGGCTTCCGGCGCGTGCTCCAGACGGCCGTCCTGCACGTCCAGAGCGCCGGGCGCGACGAGGTGCGCTCGGGCGACGTGCTCGCCGCCATCCTCCAGCAGCCCCGGGCCTACGCCGCCCAACTGCTGGAGGCGCAGGACGTGACGCGCCTCGACGTGCTCAACTACATCTCGCACGGCATCTCGAAGGTGCCGGCCGCCGGCAACGGCGAGCCGTCGACCGCCGGCACGGCCGCCGGCGCCGGCGGCGGCAAGGACGAGCCGGCCGCCGCGCGCGACCCGCTCGCCGCCTATGCCGTGAACCTGACCGCGGAGGCGCGGGCCGGCCGTCTCGATCCCCTGATCGGGCGCACGGCCGAGCTGCGCCGCACCATGGAGATCCTCTGCCGGCGGCGCAAGAACAACCCGGTCTTCGTCGGGGAGGCGGGCGTCGGCAAGACGGCGCTCGCCGAGGGCCTGGCCTCGCGGCTGATCGAGGACGACACGCCCGCGCGGCTCGCCGGAGCGGAGGTCTTCGCGCTCGACACCGCGGCGCTGCTGGCCGGCACCCGCTTCCGCGGCGATTTCGAGGAGCGGTTCAAGGCGGTCATCGCCGGGCTCGGCAACCATCCGCTGCCCATCCTGTTCATCGACGAGGTGCACGCCACCCTGGGAGCAGGCGCGACGACCGGCGGCACGATGGACCTGGCCACGCTCATCAAGCCGGTCCTCACCACCGGCGCGCTGCGCGTCATCGGCTCGACGACCTTCGAGGAATTCAAGCAGATCGAGAAGGATCGCGCGCTGGCGCGGCGCCTGCAGAAAGTGGTCGTCGACGAGCCGACCGTCGACGAGACGACCCGCATTCTCGAGGGGCTGCGACCGCGGTACGAAGCCCACCACAACGTGCGCTACAGCGACGACGCCATCGGCGGCGCGGCGAAGCTGGCCAGCCGGCACCTGCGGGACTCCCGCCTCCCCGACAGCGCCATCGACGTGGTGGACGAGGCCGGCGCCGCGCTCGCGCTGCGCCAGACCGCGGCCGCTGCCGGCGACGAGGACGGACCCGCCGAGCCGCCCGTCGTCACGATCGGGGCGCTCGAGCAGGTCGTCGCCCGCATGGCCCGGATTCCGGAGAAGCAGGCGTCCTCGTCGGACAAGGAGCGGTTGCGGACGCTCGAGGAGTCGCTGCAACGCGTCGTCTTCGGTCAGCCCGCCGCCGTGCAGGCCGTGGTCACGGCCATCAAGCGGGCCCGGGCCGGCCTGGGACAGCCGGATCGGCCCGCCGGCTCGTTCCTCTTCACGGGGCCGACCGGCGTCGGGAAGACGGAGCTGGCGAGGCAACTGGCCCTGCATCTGGGCAACGAGTTCATTCGCTACGACATGAGCGAGTACATGGAGAAGCACGCCGTGGCCCGGCTCATCGGCGCGCCGCCCGGCTACGTGGGCTTCGAGCAGGGCGGCCTGCTCGTCGACGCCGTCCGCACGCACCCGTACAGCGTCGTGCTGCTCGACGAGATCGAGAAGGCCCACCCGGACGTCTACAACATCCTGCTGCAGGTCATGGACCACGCGACGCTGACCGACAACGGCGGGCGGCGGGCCGACTTCCGGCACGCGGTCGTGATCATGACGTCGAACGCGGGGTCCCGGGAGGCGGGTGCGCCCGTGGTCGGCTTCGGCGACGACCGGCCCGCCGCGGCCCAGGGACGGATGATGTCGGCGATAGAGCGCGTGTTCAGCCCCGAGTTCCGCAACCGGCTCGACGCGATCGTGTCGTTCGATCCGCTGACGTCGGCGGTCATGGAGATGATCGTCGAGAAGTTCATCCTGCAGCTCGAGGCTCAGCTCGCCGAGCGCCAGGTGGCGATCAGCCTGCTGCCCGACGCCCGCGCGTGGCTGGCGGTCAGGGGCTACGACGAGGTGTACGGCGCCCGTCCGCTCGCACGGGTGGTGCAGACTGAGGTCCGCAATCCGCTCACCGACGAGCTCCTGTTCGGGCGGCTCGAGGGCGGCGGCACGGTGCGCATCGGCCTGCTGGACGACGCGCTGACCTTCGAGTACGAGCCGGCCGCGCCGGCGCAGCAGCCCGCGCCGGACACCGTCGAGGAAGCGACCCGTGACTGACGAGCCTGCGGCGGGCGGCGACGAGCGGCGGCCGGCGCACGGCGACATCCGGGTCGTCGACCGGCGCTGGTGGGCGCGGGAGAACGGTGGCGGCGACGACGCGCCTGCCGGCAAGCCTTCCTACATCGAGGATCTCGAGCGGCAGCTCGCGGACAAGGACGACCTGCTGAAGGACGCCGCCGCCCGCTGCCAGGCGGCGGTCGCCGAGCTCGAGCGGACCCGCGAGCGACTGCGCCGGGAGGCCGCGAAGGACATCGGCCGCGAGGTGCGGCGCGTGCTGGCGAGCTTCCTCGACGTGGTCGACAACCTCGACCGGGCAGTTGCCGTGCGACCGCCGGACGGGGCCGGCTGGGAAGGCTCGGTGCTCCAGGGCGTCGGCCTGGTGCGCGAGCAGTTCCTGGCCGCGCTCGAGCGTCACGGGGTGACGCGGTTCGACGCGGCGCGGGAACCGTTCGACCCGACCCGGCACGACGCGCTGTCCACCGCGCCGGTCGCCGACGCGGCGCAGGACAACGTCGTGGTCGAGGTGGTCAAGCCGGGCTACCTGATGGACGGCGAGGTGCTGCGGCCGGCCAGCGTGACGGTGGGCAGATGCGTCTCTACGTAGAGCCGATGGATGCGGTGCTGGTCGAGTTCGACGCGCGGGGGCGCGTCCGGTTCGACAACGAGGACTGGACCGCCCCGTCGCTGCAGGAAGCGCGCGCCATCCTGTACGCGGCCGAGCAGCACGCGGCGGAACTCAAGGAGCTGATCGACGCCCTCGAAGCCGCCAATCCCCACCGCCCCGTCTGATTGAAGCCTCCTAAAGGCCGGTGGCCATCGCGGCCCGCTGCGCGTCCTCGACCCCCGCCACGATCGCGGCCGTCGGGTCGTCCTCGACCCCCGACGCATACAGGTAGTCGACGTTGACGCCGGCGCCCGCGAGCACGCCCGCCGTCTTCTCGAGCGACCCGGGATCGTTCGGAACCTGAATGAACAGCACGTCGCGCCGGTCGACGGCGTACTCCCTGTCTTCGAGCGTCCCGGCGGCATGCAGCGGGTTGTCGACGATCAGACGCAACGTGCCCCCGGACTCGAGGCTCAACGCGAGGATGTTGATGCGCTCGTCCACCAGGTGGCGGCACACCTGTCCCAGTGCGCCGGGGCTGTTCGGCAGTCTCAGCGAGATCTCCGTTCGAATCGCCATGCCGGAGCTTATCCCAACTGCCGCGGCGGCGACCAGCGGCCGTGACGACGCCTCCGGAGACGGCGGGACGGCGGGTGAGATCCGCTAGAATCACCTGGATGACGACCGACACGGTATCGCCGATCGAGGTGGCCAGCCGCCTGGACGGGTTCGATTACGCCATCCGCAGCATCGTCGCGGAAGCCCAGGCGGTGGAGCGGAGCGGGCGGACCGTGCACTACCTCAACATCGGGGACCCGGTGCTGTTCGGGTTCCGGACGCCGCCCCATCTCGTCGAGGCGGTGGTGCGCGCGATGCGGGACGGACACAACGGGTACACGCACGCGTCCGGCATCATGCCGGCGCGCGAGGCCGTCGCGGCCGAGTACACGTCCCGCGGCATCCCGTTGTCGCCCGACCGGGTCGTCCTGACGTCGGGAACGTCCGAAGGGATCGAGCTGGCCATCAGCGTCCTCGCCGACCGCGAGGACGAGGTGCTGGTGCCGCTGCCGACCTACCCCTTCTACACGGCCGTCCTCGGCAAGCTGGGCGCCCGCGCCGTCTACTACCGCACCGACCCCGCGCGGGGCTGGGAGCCGGACCTCGAGCACCTCGAGAGCCTGATCGGCCCGCGCACGCGGGCGCTGGTGGTCATCGACCCGAACAACCCGACCGGTGCGGTCTACGGGGATCGCACGCGGCTGGCGCTGCTGGAGATCGCCGACCGGCACAACGTCGTGCTGCTGTCCGACGAGGCGTACACGGACCTCGTCTACAGCGGGCCGGGGTCGCCGATCGGGTCGCTGAACCCCGACGCACCGGTCATCTCCTTCTCGTCGGCCTCGAAGGCGTACGTCGCGCCGGGCTGGCGGACGGGGTGGATGGCCGTGGGCGCCGGCGAGCGGCTCGACAGGGTGCTGACGGCGGTCAAGCGGCTGGCGGACGGCCGCCTTTGCACCAACGGTCCCATGCAGCACGCGGTCGCCGCGGCGCTGACCGGCGACCGCAGCTACCAGGACGACTTCCGCCGGCAGCTCAAGCAGCGGGCCGACGTGGCGACGCGGCGGCTGAACGCCATCGACGGCATCTCCTGCGTGGCGCCGGCCGCGGCCTTCTACGTGCTGCCGCGGGTCGAGCTCCCGCCCGGCCGCACCGACCACGACTTCGTGCGCGGGCTGCTGCATCGGACGGGCGTGCTCTGCGTGCACGGATCCGGCTTCGGCACGGATCCGGCCGACGGCTTCTTCCGCATCGTGTTCCTGGCGTCCCCACCGGAGCTCGACGCCTACTTCGATGCCATAGAGACCTTCACCGCGGCCTTTCGTGCCGCGTGAACGGCGCTCTCCGCCGGTTGGATCTTGCATCGGCGCACCGCGCACAGCACACTATCGGGTGTGAAGCGGGCAGCGCTCGTTCTCGCGTCGTTGTGCCTGTTCCCCGCGCCTGCGGCGGCGCAGCCGCCGCTGACCCTGGCCGGCTTCGACGCGCTCGTCGCCGACCTGCGGGCGGTGGTCGAAACGGCTGACGCACGCGGCTTCCTGGGGCTGCTGACCGCGGAGGCGGACGTCGCGGCGGCCCGGGAGTTCGCCGACGAGGCACTGCGCCCGGGCATCTCCAGAGCCGTCGTCGCGGCGCGCTTCGTCTCACACGTGGAGGACGCCCCGGACGGCGACCACCACCGCCTCACCGTCGAGGTGTTCACCGAGCGCGGCAACCGCGGACGCCTGCAGACCTGGCAGCTCGACGTCACCCGCGAGACGGAACCCGGCGGCGGGGCCGGACCCTGGCGCATCGCCGCGCTCGACGGCCCCGACACCATCGACGGGCTCTACCACCTCGCGCCGCGCACGGATCGACAGTTCGATGCGGCCGGCCTGGAGATTGCGGCCGAGGACATGCAGTTGCGCATGTCGCGCGGCGCGGCGTTCGTCGTGGAGATCGACGCCGGCGTCACCGGGCTGGTGCTCGTGGGCGAGGGCGTGCTGACGTTCTCGCCGCAGCCCGCGTCCGAGCGGCGGCAGATAGAGATCTTCACCGGCCGCGAGACCCTCGAGGCCGAGTTCACGCAGGCGTTCGTCAGAATCCATCCGCTGATGCTCGACACGCGGGTGCGGACCGCCCTCGAGCGGACCCGGGTAGACGAAGGCCATGCCGAAGAGGCGCAGGAGGTGTTCGACGCGCTGGCGGGCCTGACGTTCGTCGTGGACTTCAGCGAGTTCAGCGACCGCACGTGGTGGCTCACCCCGCGGCCCGGCAACTTCGTCGCCGAGGTCGTCACGCGCGAGCACGGGAACCTCACGTACACCCTGGCCGACCAGCGGCCGGAGGACATCTCCCTGTACACGCGCGACCCGGCCCGGGTCATCGCGCTGTATCCGTCGGCGCAGAAGCGCGCCACGCGGGGCCGGTACTACGACCGGCAGGACGCCGCGACGTTCGACGTGCTCGACTACGACATCGAGGCCTCGTTCGAGCCGCGCGGCGTGGGCCGGGAATCGCTCGGGGCGCGGCCGACCCTGCTCGGGTGCTGGATCGACGCGACGGTGCGCCTGGCGGTGCGCGTGAACGACGCGCCGCTCAGGTCGCTCACGCTGCAACTGGCCGAGGCGCTGCGGGTGCACTCGGTGACCTCGCGCGAGCTGGGATCGCTGCTGTTCTTTCGCATGCGCGGCCGCAACGACATGGTCGTCAACCTGCCGGCGGAGGCGCCGCCGGGCACGGAGTTCACCATTCTGGTGCGCTACTCCGGCCTGCTCGAAGCCGACGAGCTCGAGGAGAACTGGATCGGGCGGCAGCGGCTCCTCGAGCGCGGCCGGCGGGTCACGTACGCCATTCCGGAGCGGCGCTACCTCTACACGAACGCGAGCCGCTGGTACCCGCAGCCCGCCGCGGCGGACTACGCCACGGCCACGATGACGCTGACGATTCCGGCGGACTACGGCATCGTCGCCAGCGGCGACCCCGACGACGGCAACCCGCCGCTCGAGGCGCCCCCCGACGCCCGCGGGACGCGCACCTTCTCGTTCGTCGCGGTGCAGCCGGCCCGCTACCTGTCGTGCGTCATCACACGGTTCGCCGGGCACGCGACGCCGGCGCAGGAGATCGTGCTCGACCGCGCCGGGCGCGAGCCCCGCCGGGGCGTCTCGTACGACAGCCTGTCGGTGGCGGTGGAAGCCAACGACTTCGGCCGCGAGCACGTCCCGCGGTTCGCCGAGACGGCGGCGAAGATCCTGCGCTTCTACGCGTCGCTCGTGGGCGACCTGCCCTACCCGACGTTCACGCTGGCCCTGGCCGACAGCCGCCTCCCGGGCGGCCACAGTCCGCCGTACTTCGTCGTGCTCAACCAGCCGCTGCCGGTCCACGGACGCCTGATGCGCACGTGGCGCACCGATCCCGTCGCGTTCAGCGGCTACCCCGCGTTCTTCGTGGCGCACGAGCTCGCCCACCAGTGGTGGGGCCAGGCCGTGGGCTGGAAGAACTACCACGAGCAGTGGCTCAGCGAAGGCCTCGCGCAGTACTTCGCCGCCCTCTACGCCCGCGAGGAGCACGGCGAGGAAGCCTTCGTCGACGTGCTCTCGCAGTTGCGCCGCTGGAGCCTGCGCCACGCCGACCAGGGACCGATCTACCTGGGCTATCGGCTGGGGCACCTGCAGGAGGAGCCGCGGGTGTTCCGCGCCCTCGTCTACAACAAGAGCGCCCTCGTGCTGCACATGCTGCGGCGGCTGCTCGGCGACGACGCCTTCTTCCGGGGGCTCCGGCGGTTCTACACGGAGATGCGGTTCCGCACCGCCGGCACCGACGACCTGATACGCGCCTTCGAGGCCGAGTCGGGGCGGCCGCTGGACGCGTTCTTCCGGCGCTGGATTCACGAGTTCGACGTGCCGGTCCTGCGCTTCGACTACCGGACCGAGCCGCGGGCCGGCAATCCGGACGCCACCGACGTGGTGCTCCGCTTCCGGCAGGAGGGCGAGGTCTTCGAGGTGCCGGTGACCGTCACGCTCACCTATCGCTCGGGGGCCGAGGAATCGGTCGTCGTGGCCGTGACCGAACCGACCACCGAGCTGCGCGTCCCGCTGCGCGGGCCGCTCCGGGACGTCGACGTGAACCGCGACAACGCGGCCCTGGCGGAGATCCGCCGGTAGGCGTCTGCGCCGCAGAACGAGATATCATCATTCCATATGACTGCTGCCGTGGACTGGCCGACCATCGGCGTGATGGTGGCGCTCGGGGCGCTCCTGTGGCGCCAGACCGCGGCGCTCGACGCGCGGTTGACGGCGGCCGTGCGGGGCCTGTCGGGCCGCGTCGCCGACATGGACCGGCGACTCGCCCGGCTCGAAGGCTGGATCGAGGGCGAGCGGGCCGGCCGCAGCGGCGCACCCGAGCCGGCCGGTGATGCCTGATGACGTTGATGACGCTGCTGACTGCCGTCCTGTGGGCGTCGATGGCCGCGGCGCAGCCCGGCCGGATCCCGATCGAGCTGGCGACGGTGGCCGAGGCCGACGCCGCCCATGCGGGCACGACCTTCCGCGTCGCGGTGCAGGCGCAGCTCGAACCCGGGTTGCACGTCAACTCGCAGGCGCCGCTGGAGGCGTTCCTCATCCCCACCGTCCTGACGCTGGATCCGCCGGAGGGCATCGAACTGGCGGGTCTGGCGTGGCCCGCGGCGATCCTGTTGAGCCAGACGGGGGCCGACCAGCCGCTGGCCGTGTTCGAGGAGGAGTTCGCCATCGGCGCCGCGCTCGCGCTCGATGCCGGCCTGGCCCCCGGCGACTACGCCGTGCCGGGCGTCCTGCGCTACCAGGCGTGCGACGAGACGATGTGCTACCTGCCAGCCACGGCCCCGCTCGACTTCTCCGTCACGGTGGTGCCGGAGACGCGGGTGATCGTGCCCCGGCACGCCGAGATCTTCGCTGGTCTGGCCTTCGATGCCGTGGCCCCTGGCAGCCCGGCCGGCGACGTGGGCGCGCCCGGCCCGCAGCCGCCCGCCGCGGAGGCCGACGTGCTGGCGCAGCTTGCCGGCTTCACGGTTCTCGGCACGACCGGCGGCTATCTGGATACCGGCGAGTTCCTGGACTTCGTGGAACGGGCGGAGTCGGGCCGCGCCGAGACGGGGTGGTTCGAGGGACAGGGACCGCTCGCGATTCTGGCGCTCGTGCTCATCGGCGGGCTGGCGCTCAACCTCACGCCCTGCGTCCTGCCCCTGATTCCGATCAACCTGGCCATCATCGGGGCGGGGACCCGCGCCGGGTCGCGCGGGCGCGGCTTCGCGCTGGGCAGCGCGTACGGGCTCGCCATGGCGCTCGTGTACGGCGGCCTCGGGCTGGCCGTCATCCTGACGGCCGGCACGTTCGGGACGATCAACGCGTCGCCGTGGTTCAACCTCGCGATCGCGGCGCTGTTCGTCGTCCTCGGCCTGGCCATGTTCGACATCGTCACCATCGACTTCTCGCGCTTCCAGAACGCCGTGAACGTCGGCGGGCCGGGCGGCAACGGCTCGTTCCTCGTCGCCTTCGCGCTGGGCGGGGTCGCCGCGCTGCTGGCGGGCGCCTGCGTCGCGCCGGTCGTCATCCAGGTCATCGTCTTCTCCAGCAGCCTGTACTCGGCGGGCGTGACCGCCGCGCTCGCGCTGCCCTTCCTGCTCGGGCTGGGGATGGCCCTCCCGTGGCCGGTCGCGGGCGCCGGGCTGTCGGTGATTCCGCGGCCCGGACCCTGGATGGTGCGCGTCAAGCAGGCGTTCGGCGTCTTCATCCTGGGCACGGCGGTCTACTACGGCGCGCTCGCCTACGGACTGTTCAGCCAGCGCTGGGTCGATCCCGCCGCGGTGGCCGACAGCGTGCAGGAGATGCTCGAGGAGGGCTGGCACGCGTCGCTGAGCCAGGGGCTGCAGACGGCCCGCCTGGAGCAGAAGCCGGTGCTGGTCGACGTCTGGGCGACGTGGTGCAAGAACTGCCTGACGATGGACCGGACCACGCTCAAGGACCCCGCGGTGCAGGCGGCGCTCGACGGCTACGTGAAGATCAAGTTCCAGGCCGAGGATCCCGGCCTCTCGCCGGCGAGCGAGGTCATGGCGCGCTTCGAGGGCATCGGCCTGCCGACCTACGCCATCCTGCGCCCCGGCGCGCCCTGAGCTGCGGCCGGCGCCCTCTCCCGCTAAGCCGGCACGCGGACCGCAAGGGCGCGCGCGCGCACGCCGACCGTCAGCGAGCGCGACCCGGAGACCACCTCGCCGTCAACGTGAAAGGCCAGCGGGGCGGCGGCGGCGATTGCGCCGGTCCTGACCGAGTGGGTCTGCACCCCTTGCAGCCGCTGCAGCGTGCCGGTGAAGAGACGGGGCGCCTGCCACAGGATCGCCGGGACGGACATGGCCGGCACGACCACGAGCTCGAGCAGGCCGTCGTCGGGGCGGGCGCGCGGCGCGATCAGGGCGTGGCTGCCGTACTGGCGGGTGTTGGCGACGGCGACGAACAGGGCTTCGCGCTCGCTCGCGACAGCGCCCGCCGTCACCTGGTAGCACGCGGGCTCGTACGTCGCGACTTCGCGCAACACCGCCTTCACGTACCCGCCGAGGCCGCGGTGCGGGCCCGCGTCGAAGGCCGCGGCGAGATGGGCGTCGAAGCCCACCCCGGCGACGTTGAAGAAGAGCCGCCCGCCGAGCTCTCCCGCGTCGATTCGCCGCACCGCGCCGCGCAGGGCCACCTCGAGCGCGCGCCGCGGATCGCGATCGAGCCCGAGCTCGCGCGCCAGGCCGTTGCCCGAGCCGGACGGCACGATGCCCAGCGTCACGCCGCGCGAAACGAGCTCGGAGGCGACCTCGTTGATCGTCCCGTCGCCGCCCCAGACCACCACGGTGTCGACGCCCTGCGCCAGCAGCGCTCGCGCGGCCTCGCGGCCGCGGCCGCGGCCGTCCGCGACGAGCACCTGCCCGTCGACGCCGCGCGCCCGCAGCACGTCGCGCGCCAGCGCCGTGCGCGCGCCGATCGCACGCCGGCCGCGGACCCCCGCGCGGGGGTTGATGAGGACCGCGACCCGCCCCGCCTGTCCGGCCGCCATGCCGGTCGGATTCTACGTTGAAACCTCCGGGCGCAGTCCCCTGCGGAGGGCAGGGCGCCCGGATTGCGTCACCCGCGCAGGACATCGGCCGGCACCGTATAGGCGCGCACGCAGCGCATTTCCGGACGCCGTGGGATGGCATGAATCTTGATGGTTCTGAAGACGGCCGCGCGGATCGGCGGGATGCGTCAACTCAAGGCAGGCGCTGGCATCGCGGCATCCCGTTCGTCGTGCACTGGCGATTCGCGCGGCCGACTTCGCTATACTGGCGCCGTGGCCGTGGCGCTGGACCTGCCGCTCGACAATGCCGCCATCGAGCGGATCCTGCCCCACCGGTGCCCGTTCCTGCTGGTCGACCGCATCACCGAGCTCGAGTTCGACAAGCGGATCGTGGGCATCAAGAACGTCTCGCTCAACGAGCGCTTCCTGGCCCGCCCGCCGGGCGAGAAGCCGGTCCTGCCGCCGACGATCCTCACGGAGGCGGTGGCCCAGGTCGGCGCGATCCTGATCCTCGCGAAGCCCGAGAACCGCGGCCGGCTGCCCTACTTCATGGGCATCGACCGCGTGCGCTACCGCCGGCCCGTGCATCCGGGCGACATCGTCGTGATCGAGGCGACCGTCGATCGCCTGCGCAGCCGCATGGGGCGGCTCAAGGGCTTCGCGCGCGTCAACGACGAGGTGGCGGTGGAGGGCACGATGGCGTTCGCCCTCGGGCCGGGTCCGGGCGGGAACGGCGGGCAGGCGGGCTGACGGGACGACTTCGCAACGGCCGGCGCGCGCGACGCCGGATGCGACCGCGCACTTTTGATATAGAATGCCGTCATGGCCTCGAAAAAGCACAGCAACCAGGTGTCGGAACGGCAGGCGCCCGAGCAACCCGCCGGGCCGCCGTGGGTGTTGATTGGCGGCGTCCTGGCAGTGGCGGCGCTGGCCGTGTTCGTGTTGTACCCGGGTTGGGCCTCCGAGTCGGTGGACACGGTGGCCGACGCCGACCACGCCGGGCACGCCGACCACGGCGCGACGGCGCCGGAGCAGTCGGCGGCCCCGGCGGCCCCTGCCGCGGAGGCGGTGCCGGCCGCGGCCGTCGAGGTGACGACACCGCATCCCGATGCGCCGATGCCGCCGTTGCCCTTCATTCCCAACATGGTCCCGCGCCCGGCCGAGATGATCGCGGAAGTGTACGAGTTCGCCGGCCGGCATCCCGAAATCCTGGAGTTCGTGCCCTGCTTCTGCGGCTGCGAGACCGCCGGGCACCGGGCCAACTCGCACTGCTTCGTGCAGTCGCGGAACGCGGACGGCAGCGTCGAGGCCTGGGAGCCGCACGGCATGGGTTGCGCCGTTTGCATCGACGTCGCGCGCGACTCGATGCAGATGCACGCCTCGGGAGCGACCGTGCGCGACATCCGCGCGGCCGTCGAGTCGAAGTACGCCTCGCGCTTCCCGCGCATGACGCCGACGCCCTCGCCGCCGCAGGCGCAGGCGCAGTAGGACCCCGCGGCGGCGCGCGGCCCGGAAACGCGCTCGTCAACGGCTGCTACAATTGCGCGTGTCGCCCCGCGCCGAGCTGCCTCCGCGCGCCGTCGCGACCTCTCTTTCCGCCGCGTTGGGCCGGCTGTTCGAGTCGGTCCCCCTGGGCATCTACATCGGCGCTTTCGGGGGCGAGAGCGACGCAACGGTTGCGGCCAATCCGCATCTCAAGCTCATGTTCGGACACGCGCCGGAGGCCGACGCGGCCGCGGTGCGGCCGTTCGAACCGCAACGCTTCGTCGATCCGCTGGTGCGGGCGGCGTTCTTCGCGCGCCTGGAGCGCGACGGCGCGGTCACGGACTACCTGCTTCGCCTGCGGCGGGCCGACGAGACCCCGTTCTGGGCGGAGGTGACGGCGGCCGTCGACGGCGCCCCGGACGGCGCGGGGAGACGGCTGTCGGCACTCGTGCGGGACGTCAGCGAGCGCCGGCGGATGGAGGACCAGAACCGGGATGTCTCCCACCAGGTGCTCCAGGCGGAGAAGCTGGCCGCGCTCGGGCAGACCGTTTCCGGCGTCGCCCACGAGCTGAACAATCCGCTGGCCACGATTCTCACCTGGTCCGAGCGGCTGGCGGCGCGGCGGCTCGACAGCGTCACGAGGCGCGGCGTCGAAACGATCCTGGGCGAGGCCGAGCGGGCCGCCAAGATCGTCCGCAACCTGCTGACGTTCTCGCGCAAGCGCCACACCACCCGGGCGATGGTCGACCTGAACCAGGTGGTGCGGGAGACCCTGGCGCTGCGCGCCTACGAGCAGCGCGTGTCCAACATCACCACCATCGACGGGCTCGCCACGGGCCTGCCCCGGGTCTTCGCCGACCCGCACCACCTCAAGCAGGTGCTGCTGAACCTGGTCATCAATGCCGAGCAGGCCATGCTGTCCGCGCACGGACGCGGGTCGCTGGTCACCCGCTCCTGGCTCGACGCCGAGCGCGACGTGGTCGTCCTCGAGCTGAACGACGACGGCCCCGGCGTGCCGGACGAGGTGCAGCCGAAGATCTTCGATCCGTTCTTCACGACGAAGGCGGTCGGCAAGGGAACCGGCCTCGGGCTGACCGTCGCGTACGCCATCGTGCAGGACCATGGCGGTCAGTTGCGCGTGGAGTCGGCGGCGGGAGGAGGGACCTCCTTCTTCGTCGAGCTGCCGTCCGGCGGCGACGCCCGGCCGGCCCCGGAACGGGTGCCCGATCAGCCCGCCGGCGATGGAGGCGGAGCGGCGGTCCTCGTCGTCGAGGACGAGCCGGCGCTCGCGACGGCGGTGGCGGAAGTGCTGACCGACGCCGGGTATCGGGTCGATCGCGCCGGCGACGGACGCGACGCGCTCGACCGGGTGCAGGCAACCGTGTACGACCTGGTCGTCTGCGACCTCAGGATGCCGAGAATGGACGGCCGCGCATTCTATCAGGAGATCGCGCGGTCCACGCCGCGACTGGCGCGGCGGATCGTGTTCGTGACGGGCGACGTTGCCGGTACCGACGCCGAGCGTTTCCTGGCCGAGAGCGGATGCCGCTGGCTCGCGAAACCGTTCCGCCTCCGCGACCTCCTCCGCGTCGCCCGCGAGCTGACCGGGTAGGGGGTTCCGCAAAGGCGCGCACAGCGCGCCCTAGGCCGCCTCGCGCAGCGGCGCCGGCGACGCCGCGGCCAGATCGTGCGGGGCCAGGTCGGGCCCGAGCAGCTCGCGCAGGCGGCGAATGGCGCGGGCGTGGAGCTGCGAGACGCGCGACTCGTTCACGCCGATCGTCAACCCGATCTCCCGCATCGTGGCGTCGCCGTAGTAGTACATCCCCACCACCTTCCGCTCCCGCGGCGGCAGCGCGGCCAGGGCGGCGCGGATGCGGTCCTGCACCTCGTGGAGCTCGCACGCCGCGTCCGGCGCAGCCGGTTCCGAGGGCACCATCACCGGGGGCAGATTGGCCTCGTCCACCGAGTCGGCCGTCGCGAGGGGCGACGTCGACTCGATGGTGCTGATGCGCATGATCGTCCGCCCGAGATGGGCCTCGTCGGAGCCCAGGTGGTGCGCCAGATCCGACAGCGACGGCTCGCGCCCCAACTGGTGCCGCAGCTTCTCGCGCGCCGCCTCCAGCTCGCGCCGCGCCCGGCGCACCCCGCGGGGCCACGCATCGCGCCGCAACGCGTCGATCATCGCGCCTCGCACGCGGCGCTCCGCGAACGTCTCGAACTTGATGCCGCGCGAGCCGTCGAACCGGTGCGCCGCATCGATCAACCCGATCATGCCGTCCTGCACCAGATCCGACACGTCCACCGAATTCGGCATGGACGCGGCCACCCGGCGGGCCAGCGCCTGCACGAACGGCAGGCTGTTGTCGATGTGTTCCCGGTCGACCGCGGCTGCTTGCTTCGTCATCATGACCTCCTGCCCACCTCTAGAGGCAAGGTCGATGCCAACCGCGCAGCGCCGCTGCCCGGCAGGCCGGGCAACCCTGAGAAGATCTGACAAGTGACGTCTTTTCAGTCACCTACGGAAATCGACCAGGCGTGCGGTGCAACGCCACCGGCGGCCGTGGCGCGCCGCGGAGGCGTCATTGTCTTGACGATCCGGGCCTGTGCGTCAACCTGTTGACGGTCCCGGAGCGGCTGGAGGGGAGGGGGAAATGGCCGCGCGCGACGGCCAGGCGTCTGCGCCGCAGCACGGCGCCGACGCCTGCAGGGTTGGTTGGGCGCCGAGCGGAGCCGTCAGGCGACGATTGGCGGGCTACTTCGCGGGCGAGTCGAGGAGGGCCCTGATGTCCTGCGCGGTGCTGATGGCGTCGATGGCGCCGACGACTATCTGCGCGGCCCGCGCGCGGTTGCCCTCCTGCTCCCGGAGGCGGCTCTCGAGCAGCTCGGCGTTGGCGAGGATGATGCCCAGCTCGTTGTTCAGCCGGTGGAACAGGGCAACGTGCTCGGCCGGCTCGGACGCGGGGGTCTCCTCGGTCCGGGAGAACGGCAGCGGCGTCTTGCCGGGCATCAGTTGCTCCGCCGCTGCTGCGAGCCGCGCGAGCGGGCCGGACGACGGCCACCCGTGTCCTCCGGCTTGCGCCACAGCGTGTCCACGAAGATGCGGATCGAGCCGCCCGCCGTGCGGACGTAGTCGACCTTGCCGCTGGCGATCCAGTTGTAGATCGTCCGGCGGCTCACGCCGACCAGCTCGCACGCCTTCATGATCGAGATGGTCTTCCTGTCGACCACCAGTGCCTCGCCTGCCATATGCTTGTCTCGCATGTCTCGCTCAGCGCGCGTCGGGCCGGGATAGGCCGACCGGCTGAACCGCCTCGTGCTGACGTATCGGCCCGGGCTGCCCGCCCCTGTAGTACCGCCCTAGCCTTGACCGCGGCGCCGATCGCCGTCAAAATAATGGCGCCGCTCTAAATGACTGAAAAACAAATACATCTGCTCCTCGTCGAGGACGAGGACGCGCTGCGGGAGGTGACCGCCGAACGCCTCGGCGAGCACGGCTACCACGTGACGCAGGCCGCCTCGGGCGAGGCCGCGCTCGAAGCGCTCGCCGACTTCGCCTTCGACCTCGTCCTGACGGACCTCCGCCTGCCCGGCATCGACGGGACGACGCTCATCGAGGCCGCGGTGGAGCGGTATCCGAACATCGTGGGCCTGGTCGTGACCGGCTACGGCACCGTCAAGGACGCGGTCGAGGCCATCAAGCGCGGCGCGAGCGACTTCATCACCAAGCCCTTCCAGTTCGATCACCTGCTGCACCTCCTCGCGTCGGCCCTCGAGCAGCGCCGCCTGCAGTCGGAGAACGCGTACCTCCGGTCGCAGCTCGAGGAGCGGTACAGCTTCGAGGGCATCGTCGGCAAGAGCAGGCCGATGCGGAGGCTGTTCGACGTGCTGGAGACGGTCGCGGCGACGGCCAGCACGATCCTGGTCACCGGGGAGACCGGCACGGGCAAGGAGCTGGTCGCCCGCGCGATTCACCACAACAGCCCCCGCCGCAGGCACCGCTTCGTGGCCCTCAACTGCGGCGCCGTGCCGGAGACCCTGCTCGAAGCCGAGCTGTTCGGTCACGTGCGCGGCGCCTTCACCGGCGCCGTCAGCAACCGCCAGGGCCGGTTCGAGCAGGCGCACCGGGGCACGTTCTTTCTCGACGAGGTGGGCACGATGGCCGCGAGCCTGCAGGCCAAGCTGCTGCGCGCCCTCCAGCAGCGCGAGTTCGAGCGCCTGGGCGACGCGCAGCCCGTGCGCGTCGACGTGCGCGTCATCGCCGCCACCAACGCCGATCTGGCGCAGATGGTGCATGACGGCGACTTTCGCGAGGACCTCTACTACCGGTTGAACGTCATCCCGATCCACCTGCCGCCGCTCCGCGAACGCCGCGAGGACGTGCCGCTGCTGATTCGGAGCTTCCTGCAGAAGATCGGCCGGGACCTGGTGCCGCCGCGACCCGACGTCGCCTTCTCGCAGGATGCCATGCGGCGGATGATGGCGTTCGACTGGCCGGGCAACATCCGGCAGCTCGAGAACGTGGTGGAGCGCGCGCTGGCGCTCACGCCCGGCCGGCCGCGCATCGACGTCGACGATCTGCCGCCGGAGATCCGCGAGCGGGGCGGCGGGCCGGAGGACAAGGACGCGGCGCTGCCGGAGGACGGCATCGACCTGCCGGGCCGCCTCGGGGAGATCGAGCGCGGCCTCATCGCGCGCGCACTCGAGCGCACGGGCGGCAACCGCCACCAGGCCGCGCGCCTGCTCAACGTCAAGCGCACGACCCTGGTGGAGAAGATCAGGCGGCTGGACCTGTAGCCCGGCCAGGTCCACGCCGTGCTACGGCCCGGACGCCGGCAGCACGTCCAGCCGGTAGTCCAGCATGCGGTCCCCGTCGAAGATCCAGTAGCCCGAGAAGCGCCGCCCCGCGACGACCAGCGGCAGCCAGAGCCGATCGTCCTCCCACATCTCGTCGAACGGGATGGCGTCGAGCGCGACCCACAGCGGGACCGCCTCGTCGGTCTCGACCGGCGTGCCCCGCAGGTCCGACGCGCGGTAGACGTGGACGTAGGTCGAGTAGCCGTCCACGAACTGGAACCGGTGCTCGCCCAGGCGCACCAGATCGACCGGCCGGATGCCGAGCTCCTCCTGCAGCTCCCGCGCGGCGCCCGCGGCCGGCGTCTCCCCCGGCTCGATCCGCCCCCCCGGCCCGTTCACCTTGCCGGCGCCGAGCCCGCGCTTCTTGCGGATGAGGAGGATGCGGCCGCCGCGGATCACGAACGCGAGCGTCGCCGGATCCACGGCCGACCACGTCGACCAGTCGATGTCCGCCACCCGCCGCGCCTGCGCGGGAGGCATGCCCCGGTCCGTCTTCCCGGCCGTGTCCACTGCCAAGCTGGTGGTCCCTCCAGGCACGACTTTACACTTCTTGACCCTGATCGAGAATCATGGAAGCATCGGACAGCGAAAGGATGGATGCCATGCAGAGACGGCTTCAATTCCGTACGGGCGTGCTGTTGGCCATCGTCGCGCTGGGCGTGGTGGTGTCCATCCTGTTCGCGCCGCGACCGGCGGCGTTGGCGGCCCAGACCGACGCGGCCGCGGGGCGCAGCCGCCTGGACGCGTCGGACATGCGGTCGCTCCGACTGCGCTTCGAACCGGGCGCCCGGTCGAGCTGGCACAGCCATGCCGGCTGGCAGATCATCGCCGCCGAGGAAGGGCGCGGTCGCGCGCAGGAGCGCGGCGGCGAGATCATCGAGTTCGTGCCCGGCGGCAGACCGATCTACACCGGTCCGGGAGTCGTTCACTGGCACGGCGCGGCGCCCGACGAGCACCTGATCCAGCTCACCTTCATCAGCGGCGAGGCGACCAGCTTCGGGCCGGTCAGCGACGAAGAGTACCTCGGGAGGTAGCGCTCCCGATGCTGCCGGCGGCGGGAGACGACCCCGGTCTGCCCGCAGACAGCCGCCTCGACGTCACGTGAGCCACTCGAAGCCGACGATGAATGCGCGGCCCGGCATGCTGTTGCCCAGGCCGCCGTTCGAGAAGGCGGTGTTGGCGAGCAGCGGCTCCCGGTTGATCGCGATGAAGAGCGGGTGCTCGTTCTTGTTGAACAGGTTGCGCACCGCGCCCGTCAGCCACAGCCCGCCGCCCAGCTCGTAGCGGCCGCGCAGGTTCCAGGTCATGAACGGAGACTTCCCGTGGATGGTTCCGCGAGCCGGCTCGGCGAACGGGATGAGCAGGTTTTCCTCGGTGTCGTACCAGACCGGCCCGTAGTACGTCCCGACCACCTGCGCCATCCACGCCGGGTTGTGCACTCCCAGCAGCAGCGAGCCCTGCGTCTCGTACACCCGGATGATGCGGTCCGTGCTGAGGTTGCGCGCCGCGGCGTCCAGGTCGCGCATCCGGAAGTGATGCGCGCCGTTGATCCCGAGGTTCACGCTGGTATCGCCGGTTCGGGCCAGCACGAAGTTGCTCTGCAGCTCCAGGCCGACGAGCTCCGACTCGGCGCGGTTCTGGTAGACGCGGACGAGTGCAGCCCGATGCTCGCCGACGGCCTGAATCCGGTTGGTGATGTCGTTGCGGAACAGGGCCAGGTCGACCCACAGCCGGGCGTTCTCGTACGCGAATCCGACCTCGTAGCTCGTGGCCTGTTCCGGCTCCAGATCCGGATTCCCGATGATCTGGCTGCCGAGGACGGTCGTGTAGTCGATGGCCAGCTCGGTCGCGTTCGGCGCCCGGTACCCCGTCTGGACATTGAAGCGGACCGCGAGCTCCTCGGCCGGCTTCACCGTGGCGCCGACGCGGTAGGTCACGGCGTCGTAGCTCGCGGCTCGCTCGAGAAGGTTGGCGCGGTTGGGGGTCTCGCGGATGTGATGCCGCCCGCCGTCGAAGCGCACGCCGCCGCGCAGGATGAGCCGGTCGTCCAGCACGCGCTGCACGTCCTCGACGAAGACCCCGAAGTTGCGGCTGTCGGAGTTGTTGTCGAAGGGGCCCACCTGCGACGCCGTTCTGCCCGGCAGGGGCTCGCGCATCCGGGTGCTGCGCAACTGCCACCACTGCTGGTCGACGCCGACCTGGATGCTGTTCGCCCCGCCCAGCTCCACGTTCGTCAGGCCGCGCAGGAAGAAGCCGCTCTGCCGCCGCCGGTTGTGGTCGAGGTCGACGCCGGGTATGGGTCCGGCGCTGCTCCGCCGCACCTCGGCCCCCCAGCGGAAATCGTCGAGGTCCCGGAAGTACGACGTCTGGACCTCCCAACTGGCGCGCCCGCTGGCGGTCTCGCCGCTGTAGACGAGGTCGAAGGACCGGTTGGTGCGGTTCTCGTCGTTGTCCCAGTCCCATGACGACCCCCGGAAGCCGGCGTCGTACATGCCGTCCGTGCGCGCGGTGAACGTCACGCGCTGAAAGTCGTTGGGCGTGTAGCCCAGCGCCACCATGCCGCCGCCCTGCTGGTAGGCCGTGTTGCGCAGCGGCGACTCGACCGCGCCGGCGCCCGCCTCGTAGTCGCCCCGCCGGCCGCCGTGCGCGCTGACGAAGTAGTCCCACTTGCCGACCGACGCGCCGTACTGGGCGACGGTCTCCACCTGCCCCCACGACCCGCCGCCGATGCGCACATGGGCGCCGGGGCTCCGCAGGCCATCCTTCGTGATGAGATTGATGACGCCGCCGAGCGCCTGGCTGCCGTAGACCAGTCCGCCGGGGCCGCGCAGCACCTCGATCCGCTCGACGTCGTGGAGACCGAGCTTGGAGATGTTGGCCGTGCCGGCGCGCCGGCCGTTGATCAGAACCACCACCTGGCTCCGGAAATCGCGGCCCTGCCCGTCGCTGGCCCCGCCGCGGATGTTGATCGACGTCTGGCCGGGCGTCCATGTGCTGAAGAAGGCCACCCCCCGCTCGCTGAGGAACTCGGTCACGGTCGCGGCCGCGGACTGCTCGATCTCCTCCCGGTCGAACGTCTGCATGGTCACCGGCACGTCGCTCACCCGCTCGTCCTCGAGCGTGGCGGTGACCACGACCTCCTCGAAGCGGCGTTGCGGCCCGGCCGACTCGTCCGGGTCAGCCGCGCCGCCCTCCTGCGCGGCCAGGGGAGCCGCCGCGACCCACGCCAGCAGCAGCACGCCGAGGCTCGGGTGCAACCAACGCGTCCGGAATCCGTTCGCGAGCATGCGTCACCTCCGTTGCGGCTTCACGCGCCGCCAGCTCAGGACCAACCCCGACACGCTCAGCACCAGACCGCCGAGGCTCAGGGTGATGATGGCGACGTCCCATGCGGGACGGTTGCGAATCAGGAACGGGAAATCGAGGCAGTGCAGCCCGATGACCGCCCAGCGCATCACCATGGCGCGGGTGTCGTAGGCGCGTGCGATCGACCCGGTGTGCGGGTCGACGTACATCAGGCGCGTCTCGGGATCGTCGAAGGTGAGCCGGAGCACCGGCAGCCGGCGGCGGGCGCCCGTGCCCACCGAGTAGTAGTACGCGTCGTAGCCTTCGAGAAGCTCTGCGGACACGAGCGGGCCTTGCACGGCCTGCCGCGCCCGCGCCACCAGCGCCTCTGTCGGATGGCGGACGAACGGCGCGTCGCCCCTGCCGTCCGCGGCCACCGTGACGCTCTCGAAGGCACCGAATCGGAACGTGTAATACGGCCGCCCGGCAAAGCGGCGCAACTCCACTTCCTTCGGCAGCCGGTCCCGCCGCGCGGCCGACGCCGCCGGGACCTGCGCCCAGGCGGCGCCCGGCGCGTCGACCCACAGCGACGCTGCGAGCGGGCCCCCGCGCATCGCTTCCGCCTGCCCCGGGCGGGCGGCCGTCGATGCCCGCACGCCGCCGATGCTGTACGGCGTCATCTGCGTCGTGGTCGACAGCGGCCCCTGGCGGCTCCCGCCCGGATTGAGATAGAGGAACCCGCTGGTGATCCAGGTCAGACTGACGAGGCCGACGGCGAGGCCCGCCCAGTGGTGATAGCGCTTGACGCCGCGGTAGGGGCTTGCGAAGCGGCGCGTCGCGTCGACGCCCTTCAACCGGTAGCCGCGGCGCCGGTAGCGCAGCATGCCGACGACCAGGCCGGTGGACGCCAGCAATATCCCCGCGCCGGACAGCCAGAGCATGGCCTGCCGCCAGGGACCCACCCACTGGCGGAAGAACGCCGGCGCGCCCCAGTGGATGATGGTGCCCAGCCACGACCACAGCCGTTCCCTGCCGGTCGTGCGCATGACCATTTCCCCGGTTCGCGCCGAGACGTACACCTCGGTTTCGCGGTCGTCGGCGAATGCATACCGGTAGAGCGGGCGGTGGAGGTTCAGGCTGTTGGTCAGGGTCCACTGGTCGGCGGTTTCCACCATGCCGAGCAGCGCGAGGGTCGTCCCGTCCCCGCCATGCCGGCGCGCGACCCGTCTGGCGGTCGCTTCATCCACCGCAGCCAGGACACGGCCGGTGTCGGCATACACGCCCAGCCAGGGCCTGCCTGCCGGGAGGATGTAGTAAATCGGCCGGTCGAGCAGGAGGCCCAGACGGATGCGCCGCGGGGGCTCCGCCAGCCCCGCGCGCTCGACGGCCGCGTGGGGCGTGAGGCTGAAACGGGCGGGGTCGAGCTCGGGGAGGGCCTGCAGGCGGGCCGCGGGAGTCAGGATCGGAAACTGGGCGTAGAGCATGACCACCCCGGTGGCGAACCACAGCGCGAACGGGAGGCCCAGGCCGATGCCGAGGTATCTGTGCCATAGGTAGAGCTGGCGGGTCATGCAAGACACCTCGGCCGAACCTGCGGCAACAAGATAGCCGCAGCCGGGTGCCGGCGAGCCTTAACCCATGTTTACCAACGGTAGATCGAAGGC
>CAZMWA010000190.1:0-4859 GCA_964569405.1 uncultured Vicinamibacteraceae bacterium
GCAGGAGGGCGTCGGCGCCCGGCCGGATGGCCAGGTGCTCGTCGGCCGCCGCGGCAGTCTCCGTGCGGCGGGGGTCGACGACCACCACGCGGCCGCCTCGGGCCCGGACGGCGGCGAGGCGCCGCCGCATGCCCGGCGCGCTCATCAGGCTGCCGTTGGAGACCAGCGGGTTCGCGCCCAGGATGAGGAAGAAGTCGGTGCGGTCGACGTCCGGCACCGGAATCAGCCCGAAGTGTCCGAACATCCGCAGCGCGGTCAGCATCTGCGGCAACTGGTCGGCGGAGCTGGCCGAGTAGACGTTGCGCGTGCGGAGGGCGCGCGTGAACGGCAGCAGGTGGGTCATCAGGCCGAGGTTGTGGGCGACCGGGTTGCCGTAGTAGACGGCGACGGCGTCACGGCCGTGGCGGCGGCGCACGCGGGCCAGACCGTCGGCCGCCTGCGCCAGGGCCTCCTCCCAGGACGCCTCGCGCCACGCCCGGCCCGCGCGGATCAGGGGTGTCCGGATGCGGTCGGGATCGTCGTGCAGATCGGCGAGCGCCGCCGCCTTGGGGCAGATGTGGCCGCGGCTGAAGGGGTCGTCCGGGTCGCCGCGGACCGCGCGGACGCGCCGGCCGTCGACCTCGACCAGCACGCCGCACATCGCCTCGCAGAGGGGGCACGTCGAGACCTGCGCTGCGGGCGGACGGCTCATTGGACAAGGGCGGCTGGCTGGCACTATCGTAGCGGCAACGAATGGCCCGCCGCCCGTCCGCCGGGCGGCGGATTGCGGCTCCCGGGCGACCCGGGAGCGGAACCGGAGGATGCAGATGCAACGTGATACGCGGCGGCGCGCCTGGCGCGGTGCGGGGTGCGGCCTCGCGCTCGCGGCGCTGGCTGCAGCCGGGTGCGTCAGCCCCGAGCCGCCGGCGCCGGCTTCCGAGGAGGCCCCGGCGGGAGCCGAGGCGATGCCGGAGGTGCGCGGCGCCCACGAGGCGTTCGACAACCCGCAGGAGACGTTCACCGACGAACGGGGGCTGACCGTCGAGAGCCTTCCGGTCGACGCGGCGCCGCGGCGCTATCCGGCCTCGGCGGACTTTCCGACCGGACCGGCGCTGGGCGAGCGCCTCCCGGACTTCACGCTGGCCAATCAGCGCGGCGAGCCGATCGACTTCCACGCCGACCGGGACGGACACGCGGCTGTCGTCGTGTTTTACCGCTCGGCGGTGTGGTGACCCTACTGCCAGACGCAGCTGGTCGAGCTGCAGGGACAACTGGAAGACTTCGAGGCGGCGGGGTTCAAGATCTACGGCGTCAGCTACGACTCGGTCTCCGAGCTGGCGGCGTTCTGCGACCAGCACGACATCGAGTACGACCTGCTGGCCGACGACGACTCGGCGGTGATCACGCAGTTCGGCATCCTGAACACCCTGATCGAGCCGGAGGGGCCGCTGGCCGAGCGCTTCTACGGCCTCCCGTTCCCGGGCACGTACGTCGTGGACGAGGAAGGCGTGGTGACCGAGAAGTTCTTCAACGAGCACTACGCCACGCGGACGTCGGCGGGCACCATCCTCGACTCGGCCCTGGGGCGCGCCCTGCGCCACGAGGAGGCGCCCGCGGCGGACCACGGCGCGCCGCGCGCCCGGTTCAGCGCCTTCCTGTCGGATCCGCAGCTCACGCTGGAGGTGGCGAGCACGCTCAACGTGCGCGTCGAGATGGAGGAGGGCTACCACATCTACGCGCAGCCCCTGCCCGAGGACTACTACCCGACCACGGTGCGGCTGGAGCCCGTCGGCGGCCTGGAGATCGGCGAGGCCGTCTACCCGCCGACGATGGCGATGCGCTTCGACGCGCTGGACGTGACGTTGAACGTCTATGAAGGGTCGGCCGACATCGCGATTCCGGTCACGGCGATGGCGGAGCTGTTCGCCGAGGGCCGCGAGACGGTCGATCTGGACGTGGTCGTGGACTACCAGGTGTGCAGCGACACGGTGTGCTACCTGCCGGAGGAGGCGCGGCTGTCGCTCTCCGCGCCCATCGCGGGCCTGCTGGGCCGCTGAGGAGTCGTCATGGGAGTCCGCGCCGTGCTACGGCGCGGACTCCCGAGGGCGGTTGCGGCGGAGGAGCCACGGGATCAGCATCGCGGCGGCGGCCAGCAGCAGGAGCGTCCCCGAGAGGGGGCGGGTGAACAGGACGGCGACGTCGCCCTCGGCGATCGCCAGCGCCCGCCGCAGTTGCTGCTCGGCCAGCGGGCCCAGGATGAGGCCGATGACGGCAGGCGCCACCGGCACGTCCAGGCGCCGCATGGCGAAGCCCACCAGGCCGATCACGTACATCAGCCCCACGTCGAACAGCGAGCCGTTAAGGCTGTAGGTTCCCACCGTGGCGAACAGCACGATGCCGGCCGACAGCAGCGGCCTCGGAATGGCCAGCAGCCGCGCCCACACCGGCGCCAGGGGCAGGTTCAGCACGAGCAGCATGACGTTGCCGACGTAGAGGCTGGCGATCAGCCCCCACACCAGGTCCGGCTGCGACGCGAAGAGGAGCGGTCCCGGCTGCAGGTTGTGCTGCTGGAACGCGGCCAGCATGATCGCGGCCGTGGCGGAGGTGGGCAGGCCCAGGGTGAGCAGCGGCACGAGCACGCCGGCCGCCGAGGCGTTGTTGGCCGCCTCCGGTCCGGCCACGCCCTCGATGGCGCCCCGGCCGAACTCCTCGGGATGGCGCGAGAGCCGCCGCTCCATCCAGTAGGAGAGGAACGTCGGGATCTCCGCGCCGCCGATGGGCAGCGCCCCCAGCGGGAACCCCACGCAGGCGCCCCGCAGCCAGGGCTTCCAGGAGCGGCGCAGGTCGGCGCGCGTCATCCACGTCCAGCCGCGCACGCGCGCCGCCTGCGCGGCGGCCGCCGGGGTGGCCGCCATCAGCAGCACCTCGCCGACGGCGAACAGGCCGATCACCACGACAACGACGTCGATGCCGTCCAGCAGGTTGGGGATGCCGAAGGTGTAGCGCGCCTGGCCGGTCTGCAGGTCGATGCCGACCAGTCCCAGCGCCAGGCCGAGCAGCAGGCTCGCCAGCCCGCGCAGCGGCGAGGCGCCCAGCACGGACGAGACCGTCGCGAACGCGAGCACGATCAGCGCGAAGTACTCGGCCGGACCGAAGCGCAGCGCGATCTCCGCGAGCGCCGGCGCCGCCAGGGTCAGGCCGACGATGCCGAGGGTGCCGGCCACGAACGAGCCGACGGCGGCCGTTGCCAGCGCGGCGGAGGCCCGCCCCGCCCGCGCCATCCGGTGGCCGTCGATGGCCGTGATGATGGCGCCGCTCTCGCCCGGCGTGTTCATGAGGATCGACGTGGTCGATCCCCCGTACATGGCCCCGGCGTACACGCCGGCGAACATGATGAACGCCCCCACCGGCCCGAGCTGGAAGGTGACGGGCAGCAGCAGCGCCACCGTCAGGGCCGGCCCGATGCCGGGCAGGATGCCGACGACGGTTCCCAGCACGACGCCGACGAACGCCCACAGCAGGTTCCCGTCCTGGAGGACGACCGCGAATCCCTGCAGGAGCGCCGAGGTCGATTCCATAAGGATGGCGTGGAGGCAACTGTACTGTAGTCTGGGCGCAACGTCCCGTGCCGCAAGGCGCGCACGGCGCGCCTCGGCGGGAGCGGCGCGGGGCTGTGGGGTCCCCGCAAGCGGACGCCGGGGGCTCGGGGCGCAGCCCCGTCTGATGAAAGCCCGGGGCTATGGGTCCCCGCAAGCGGACGCCGGGGGTGCGGGGCGCAGCCCCGTCCGATTGAAGCCAGCCAGGGAGGGCCGAAGCGATGCAGGTTCCAGAGAGCGGACGGGCGCGCGGCACCGACGGCGAACGGCGGCCTCGACGACGGCGCGGCATCCGCCGCTCTGGCCTCCGGCGGCTCGCGGCCGCCGTCCTGATGGCTCTTCTCGTCGTCGGTGTCGTGGCCGGCCGCGCGCAGGACAGCGGGGAGGCCGGGCCGGCTGGAGAGACCATCGTCTACAGCACCATCCAGCCGTCCAACTGGGACCTGTACCTCTTCGACGGGCCGGGATCGAAGCCGCGCAGGCTGACGACCGACCCGGGTCTCGACTACAACGGCGCCTTCTCGCCGGACGGGCGCTGGGTGGTGTTCACGTCCGAGCGCAGCGGCAGCCCGGACCTGTACGTGCTCGACCTGCACGGCGGCGCGCCCGCGCGGCCGCTGGTCACCGGTCCCGCGCTGGAGGACGCGGCGGACATATCGCCGGACGGCCGGCGGCTGCTGTTCGTCAGCACGCGCGACGGCAACGCGGATGTCTTCGTGGTGCCGTTCCGACCGGAGGACCCGGACGCCGCGGGCGCGGCCGTGAATCTGACGCGCCACGCCGCGGGCGACTACAACCCGGCCTTCTCGCCGGACGGCGCGCGGATCCTGTTCTCCAGCAGCCGCGACACGGCGGTCGCGACGAGCACCGGACCGGGCCCGCCGCCGACCTACCTGGCCAGCGAGCTGTACGTGATGCAGGCGGACGGGACCGACGTGCGGCGCCTGACGCACCACGAGAGCTGGGACGGGGCGCCGGCGTGGACGCCCGACGGACGGGCGGTCGCCTTCTACTCGCAGCGCGACGGCGCGGCGCGCATCTACCGCGCCGCCATCGACGGCTCCGGGACGAAGCCGATTTCGGCGGCAGGCGAGGCGGCGCTGTCGCCCACCTTCGGCCCTCACGGGGGCCTTGCGTTCACGGCGCGACGCGACGACCGCTGGACCCTTGTGACCGCCGGGTCGAATGGCGCCCACGCGCGGGTCGCCGACGACGCCGCGCGCGACTACTGGGCGCCGGAGTACGACCCCGCGTCCGGGCGCCTGCTGGCGCACGGGCCGGGAC
>CAZMWA010000191.1:0-16471 GCA_964569405.1 uncultured Vicinamibacteraceae bacterium
AGCCCACCCCGATAGTTCCCCCCGTGCCGTCGCTCGACAAGGCGATTCCGCAGGAGTAGCCGACCGCTGCCGACGGGCCGTTGCCGCGTGCCGGCGCGCCGCCAGGAGGATACGTGTGATGTTCCCGCGCGCACGCTACACCCTGCGCCTGCCCGGAGGCCGGACGCTGGCGCTGGGCGAGCGGACGCTCGTGATGGGGATCATCAACGTGACCCCGGATTCGTTCGCCGACGGCGGCGCGTATCCGGACCCCGACCGCGCGGTGGCGGCAGCGCTGCAGCTCGAGGCGGAGGGCGCGGACATCATCGACGTGGGCGGCGAGTCGACCCGGCCCGGCGCCGCGCCGGTGCCGGCCGACGAGGAAGTCCGCCGCGTCGTCCCGGTGCTGCGCCGCCTCGTCCCGCGGCTGCGGGCGCCGGTCTCGATCGACACCTCCAAGGCCGAGGTCGCCCGGCGGGCGGTCGAGCACGGGGCTGCCCTCATCAACGACGTCTCCGGGCTGAGCTATGATCCGGACCTGGCGGCCGTCGCCGCCGCCGGTGTCCCCCTCGTGCTCATGCACATGCGCGGCCGGTCCGGCGACATGTACCGCCACGCCGCGTACGACGACGTGGTCCGGGAGGTCGTCGCCGAGCTGGGTGCGGCCATCGGCCGCGCGACCGCGGCCGGGATCGCGCGCGAACAACTGGTGCTCGATCCCGGGCTCGGCTTCGCCAAGCGCCCGGCCCAGACGTTCGCCGTGCTCGCGCGGCTCGGGGCCCTGGCGGAGCTCGACAGGCCGATTCTCGTCGGCCCCTCGCGCAAGTCGTTTCTCCAGGAGGCGCTGGGCGCGTGCCCGCCCCGCAGTCGGGAGTGGGGGACCGCCGCCGCGGTGGCCGGTGCGGTCCTGCTGGGCGCGCACATCGTGCGCGTGCACGGCGTGCGCGAGATGGCGCACGTCGTGCGGGTGGCCGACCGCATGCGAGCGGAACATGACGCCGGGGGTGCGGGGCAAGGCCCCGTCTGAGCGATGATCGACCAGCTCCTGGACCTCTGGCCGCAGGGCCGACTCGGCTGGCGGGCGCTCATCGACATCGCGGTCGTCGCCTGCCTGGTCTACGGCTTCCTGCGGTTCATCCGCCGCACCCGGGCCGTGCAGATGGTGTTCGGCGCGGTGCTCGTCGTGGCGCTGTACTACGCTTCGGAGCTGATTCCGCTGCCCACCGTCCACTGGCTCGTCAGCGACCTGCTGGGCTACGTCGTCTTCGCCGCCATCGTCCTGTTTCAGGCCGACATCCGGCGCGCCCTGTCCAGCCTGGGCGGGGCGCCGTTCTTCCGCTACCTGACACGGCCGACCGCGACCGACGAGACGATCGAGGAGGTCGTCGTGGCGGCCACGCGGCTCGCGCGCCGGCGCGTCGGCGCGATCATCGCGATCGAGCGGGAGACGGGCCTGCGCAACTACATCGAGAGCGGCATCCCGATCGACGCGACCGTGACGTACGATCTGCTGGTCAGCGTGTTCCAGCCGGAGTCGCCGTTGCACGACGGCGCGGTGATCATCCGCGAGGACCGGATTGCGGCGGCCGCCTGCTTCCTGCCGCTGACGGTGAATCCGCGCATCGACACCCGCTTCGGCGCCCGCCATCGGGCGGCGATCGGCCTGACCGAGGAATCGGACGCCGTCGCCGTGATCGTGTCCGAGGAGACCGGCGAGCTGTCGCTGGCGCTCGACGGACAGGTCGAGAGCGGAGTCCGGCCGGACCAGCTCCGGTTCCGGCTCGATACCTTGCTGCTCGAGTCCGAGCGCGCCGCCGGGCGGCCCGCGGACCGGCGGACGCTGGCACCGTGATGGCTCTCTCTCTCTTCCGCAACTTCAGTCTCAAGGTGCTGGCGGTCGGCATCGCCGTGCTGCTGTGGATGAACGTGGCCGGCGATCGCGTCGTCGAGCGCGGGCTCGAGGTGCCCGTCGAGTTCGAGAACGTGCCGGCCGGGCTGGAGATTGCCGGAGATCCGCCGGATACCGTGCGGGTCCGCGTGCGCGGCTCTGGCGTCATCATCGGGGGCCTCGCGGCCGGCGACGTCGCGGCGGTGCTCGATCTGAGCGCGGCCCGGGCGGGCCGGCGCGAGATGGAGATGGCTCCCGAACGGGTCCGCACGCCGTCCGGCGTCGAGGTGACGAGCATCGTGCCTGCCGCGATTACCGTCACCCTGGAAGCGGAGGCCGGCGATGCCCGCGCTGTTCGGCACTGACGGCGTCCGCGGCGAGCCGGGCCGCCCCCCGCTCGACGCCAGGACGCTGGCCCGCCTGGGGGCGGCGGTGGCGCGTGCGCTGGGCGACGGCCGCGCGGCGCTCCTGGCCGCCCGCGACACGCGGCAGTCGGGGTCGTGGATCGAGCAGGAGCTCGCCCGCGGCGTCGCTCATCAGCGCGGGACGCTGGTGAGCGCGGGCGTGCTGCCGACACCGGCGGCGGCCCTGCTGGTGGCGGCGGGCGGCTTCGACGGGGCCCTGGTTGTGTCCGCGTCGCACAACCCGTGTCCGGACAACGGGATCAAGGTGCTGACCGCCCGCGGAGAGAAGGTCTCGCCGGCAACGGAGGCCGAGATCGAGGCGCGGGTCGCCGACGACTCGTGGACCGTGGCCGCCGCGGCCCGCCCGCAGGTCGAGGTGCGGGACTTGTCGGACGCCTATCGCGCGCATGCGGCGGGCGTGCTGGCGGGCTCGGCGCCGGCTGCTCCGTTCCGCATCGCCGTCGACTGCGCCAACGGCGCGATGTCCCGCGTCGCCCCCCGTGTGCTGCGGGAGCTGGGCTTCGACGTCGTCGCGTTGAACGCCGACCCGGACGGCGTCAACATCAATCGGAGCTGCGGCTCCACGCACCCGGAGGGCCTGCAGCGCGCCGTGCGGGCGCGGGGATGCCGCCTCGGGCTGGCGTTCGACGGCGACGGCGACCGCGTCATCATGGTCGATCACCACGGCGAGCTCGTCGACGGCGACGCCATGCTGTTCATCTGCGCCCGCTTCCTGCGCGGGCAGGGCCGGCTGCCGGGCAACGCCGTGGTGGCCACCGTCATGAGCAACATCGGCCTCGAGATCGCCCTGCGCGGGGCCGGGGTGACGCTGCACCGTTGCGCCGTGGGCGACCGCCAGGTGCGCGAGGCCATGGTCGAGCGCGGCGTGGCGCTCGGCGGCGAGCAGTCGGGGCATCTGATCTTCTCCGACCTGCTGCCGACCGGCGACGGGCTGCTGACCGCCCTGTCGGTCATCGAGGCAGTCGCCGCCACGGGGCAGGAGCTGGCCGAGCTGCGGCGCGGCCTCGAGGCCTGCCCGCAGGTGCTCGTCAACGTGCCGGTGCGCTCGAAGCCCGAGCTGGCGTCCGAGCCGGAGCTGACGGCGGCCGTCGAGGAGGCGCGCCGGGTGCTGGGCCGCGAGGGCCGCGTGCTCGTCCGCTACTCCGGCACGGAGCCGCTCCTGCGGGTGATGATCGAGGGCCGCGACGCGGCGCTCGTGCGGCGGCTGGCGGACGGCCTCGCCGGCCGGGCCCGCGAGTTGCTAGGCTGAACGCATGCGCCTGGGAGTCAACATCGATCACGTCGCCACGGTCCGCCAGGCCCGCATGGCGCCCGAGCCCGAGCCGGTCACGGCCGCGCTGCTCGCGGAGCTGGCCGGGGCGCACGGCATCACCGTGCACCTGCGCGGCGACCGCCGCCACATCCAGGAGCGCGATCTGGAGCTGCTGCGGCAGGTGGTCGCCACGAGGCTGAACGTCGAGATGGCCGCGACGGCCGAGATGATCGACATCGCGGCGCGCGTGAAGCCGGACCAGGTGACGCTCGTGCCCGAGCAGCCGCAGGAGCTGACCACCACCGGCGGCCTCGATGTCGTGCGGCACGCCGACGGCCTGGCGCGCGCCGTCGCGAGCCTGCGCGGCGCCGGCATCCGCACGAGCCTGTTCATCGACACGGACGTCTCCCAGATCGAGCGCGCGGCGCAGGTCGGCGCCCAGGCCGTCGAGATCAACACCGGCCCGTACGCCGACGCGGCGGAGGACGGGCGCGGGGCCGAGCGCGAGCGCGTGGCCCGGGCGGCCGCCGCCGCGGGCGGCCAGGGCCTGGAGGTGCTGGCGGGGCACGGGCTGACGTACCGCAACGTCGGGCCCATTGCCGCCATCGCCGGCATCGAGGAGCTGAACATCGGCCACAGCATCGTCGCCCGCGCCGTGCTGGTCGGCCTGGAGCGCGCCGTGCGCGAGATGCTCGCGTTGCTGGCTGCGTAGCCGCGGCGGCCGGCGGTCGGCAGGCGGCAGAAACCGCGCAGTGCCGCTTCGCAGGCTGTCGGCCAGCGGGATATCATTCGTCCGATGACTGGACGCGAGTTGCTGGTGCTCGGCGTCGCGGCTGCCTGCTCCCTCTCGGTCATGGGGTGGATCATCTGGAGCGAGCGGCCCGTTCCCGCTCCGCCGCCGCCCGAGCCGGCGGCCGCGGCCGACGCCGCGCCGGAACCGGAGGCGCTCGAGGTGGACGCGGAGCGCGTCGCGGAGCTCGAGGCGGCGGCCGAGGCGTCGCCGGACGACGCGGCGGTGCGGGCGTCGCTCGGCGACGTGTACTTCGACGCGCGGCAGTTCGAGACGGCGATCTCCTGGTACGAGCAGGCGATGGCGGTGGATCCCGCGTACGTCGACGCCAGCACGAGCCTCGCCATGAGCTGGTTCCATGCCGGCGACACCTCGCGGGCGATCGAGACGTTCGAGCGCTCGCTCGAGATCGATCCGGCCCATCCGCGCACGCTGCTGAATCTCGGCATCGTGCGGGCGCTGGGCTTCCGGGACCTCGAAGGGGCGCTGGCCGCCTGGGAGCAGGTCATCGCCGCCGCGCCCGACAGCCGCGAGGCGCTGGACGCCCGCGAGCTCCTCGACCGCGTGGGCGCGGCGCACGAGTCGGCGCCGGCCACCGGGCTCCCGTGAGGAGGCGGGCGGACCGCGATGCTGGGGGGCTGGCTCGTCCGGCTGCTGATCGCGGCCCTCATCATCCGCCTGATCTGGGGGCTCGTCGCCAGCATCCTCTCCGGCGCGTCGGGGCCGAAGCAGGTGCGGCGTCCCCGGAGCGTGCAGCTCGTGCGCGATCCCGTCTGCGGCACGTACATCCAGCAATCCCGCGCGCTGGAGGTCCATGCCCGCGGCAAGACGCACTACTTCTGCTCGGAAGACTGCCGGCGGAAATTCGGCCGGCGGGCCTGAGCTCGCCGTGAAGAGGGCGTCATGAATCGCGAGGAGCAGTTGCGGGCCGACATCGTCGAGATCGGCCGGCGGCTGCACGCGCGGGCCTACGTGGCGTCCAACGACGGGAACATCAGCGTGCGGCTCGACGACGATCGCCTGCTGACGACGCCCAGGGGCGTCTCGAAGGGCTTCATGACGCCCGACATGCTGGTGATCACCGACGCGGACGGGAACAAGGTGGCCGGTCACCGCGACCCGTCGTCCGAGCTCCTGATGCATCTGGCCGTCTACCGCAACCGCCCGGAGGTCGCGGCCGTGGTGCATGCCCATCCGCCCACCGCCACGGGCTTTGCCGTGGCGGGGATCGCGCTGGACCGGGCGGTGCTCGCCGAGGTGGTGACGACCCTGGGCAGCATCCCGATTGCCGACTACGGGACGCCGTCCACGCAGGAGCTGGCCGACGCCGTGCAGGAGCACATCCGGGTGCACGACGGCCTGCTGCTGGCGAACCACGGCGCCCTGACGGTGGCCGGCGAGCTGTTCGCGGCCTACTACAAAATGGAGACCATCGAGCACTTCGCCCGCATCAGCCTCGTGGCCAGGCAGCTCGGCCGGGAGCGGCTGCTCTCCCGCGAGGAGGTGGAGCGGCTGCAGGCGTTGCGCGGCAGCTACGGCATCGCGGCGCCCGCGCCGATCTGCCCGGAACCGGGCGACGGGCAGGCGGGCGGCGAGGACTGCCAGGTGCTGCAGGCGCCGTCCGCGCCGGGCCAGCGGCTGGTCGCGGGCAGCGCGCATTCAGCCTCGGCGCCGGCGCTGGGTGGGGACGACGAAATTCGATTAACATACCGCGAGCTCGCGGCCCTCATCGAGGATGCCGTGAAGCAGTTGCGCTGACGCGGGGGCGGTCCGCGGACGGCGCCGGGCGCGGCGCGCCGGCGGCGGGGACGCGTGGAGGAAGCCATGGGTGAGGCGTTGGGAATGGTGGAGACCAAGGGTCTGGTCGCGATGATCGAAGCGGCCGACGCCATGGTCAAGGCCGCCAAGGTGACGCTCGTCGGGTGGGAGAAGATTGGAGCCGGCTACGTCACCGCCATCGTGCGCGGGGATGTGGCAGCCGTCAAGGCCGCGACCGACGCCGGGGCGGCGGCGGCCCGCCGCGTCGGCGAGCTGGTGGCCGTGCACGTCATTCCCAGGCCGCACGCCAACCTGGAAGACGCCCTGCCGATCGGCAGGGCGGGAGCCTGACCCCGCCGGCCGCCGCCGCACGCGCGCATGATTCTGGCCAGGATCGTCGGCACGGGCGTCGCGACGCAGAAGGATGCGCGGCTGGTCAGCAGCAAGCTGCTGGTGGCGCAGCCGCTCGATGCCCGGGGCCGGGCGCACGGGCACCATCTGGTGGCCGTCGACACGGTGGACGCCGGGTTCGGCGAGACCGTGCTCATCGTCGGCGGCAGCTCGGCGCGGATGGCCGCCGCGCTGCAGGACACGCCGGTCGACGCCGCGGTGGTGGGCATCGTCGACACGATCGAGCTGCAGGAGAGTTGACGCGTGCAACTCGCCCGCATCGTGGGCACGGTCGTCGCCACGCGCAAGGACGACAACCTGCGGGGCCTCAAGCTGCTGCTGATCCAGCCGCTGGCGCCCGACGGCCGCCCGTCCGGGCGGAGCCTGGTCGGCGTCGACGCGGTCGGCGCCGGCGTGGGCGAGACCGTCTTCTTCGTCCGCGGCCGGGAAGCGTCGTTCCCCTTCCTGCCGCGCCAGGTACCGACCGACGCCGCCGTCGTGGGCAGCGTGGATCACTGGTCGGCCGGCGCTGGCGATGGTCGCGCACGGAGCGAGAAGCAGGCCTGATGCGGCTCGGGCGGGTCGTGGGCACCGTCGTCGCGACGTGCAAGAACGCCCGTCTGGACGGCGCCAAGCTGCTGCTCGTCGAGCCCATGACGGCCGGCGGCGTCCCGGCGGGCCCGGTGACCCTGGCGGTCGATGCCGCGCAGGCCGGGGTGGGCGACACCGTGCTGCTGCTGCTGGAGGGACGGGCGGCGGGCGCGGCGCTCGGCCGGCGCGCGGCGCCGGTGGACGCGGCCGTCGTCGGCATCGTCGACGCCATCGAGACAGGCTCCTGACGTGAAACCGGCGGTGCTCGTCACCCAGCGCCTGCCCGCGTCGGCCATGGCGCAGCTCGCGTCGGGCTGCACGGTCGATCTGCACGCCGGACGCGACCCGCTGCCGCCCGCGGCGCTGCGCGGGCGCCTGCAGGGCAAGGCGGGCCTCGTCTGCCTGTTCCAGGACACTATCGATCGCCGCCTCCTCGAGGCGGCGCCCGACCTGCGCGTCGTCGCCAACGTGGGCGTGGGCTACGACCACATCGACGTGGTCTGCGCGCGGTCGCGCGGCATCGTGGTCACGAACACGCCCGACGTGCTGACGGCCGCGGTGGCGGAGCTCACCTGGGGGTTGATTCTGGCGGTCAGCCGCCGCATCGCCGAGGGCGACCGCCTGATTCGCGCCGGGCGCTGGCAGGGCTGGACGCTCGACTTCATGCTCGGCACGGAGCTGCGCGGCAAGCAGCTCGGCATCGTCGGACCGGGCCGCATCGGGCGGGCGGTGGCCGAGCGCGCCGCCGCCTTCGGCATGCGGGTCGTGACGGCGGGCCGCGAGCGCCCGGGCGGCGCGCCGCGGCAGGCCGACGCCACCGCCGGGAGCTGGCCCCGCGTCCAGCTGGACGAGCTGCTGGTCGCGTCCGACGTCGTCTCGCTGCACGTGCCGCTCAGCGCGGGCACGCGGCATCTCATCGACCGGCGCGCCCTGACGCGCATGAAGCGGACGGCACTGCTGATCAACACCGCCCGCGGCGCCGTGGTGGACGAGGCCGCCCTCGTCTGGGCTCTCGAGGAGCGGCTGATCGCCGGCGCGGCGCTCGACGTCTACGAGCGCGAGCCGGCGGTCGAGCAGGGCCTGCTGGCGCTGGAGACCGTCGTCCTCGCACCCCATCTCGGCAGCGGCACCCGCGAGACGCGCGCGGCCATGGCCGAGCTGGCGGTGGCCAACGCCCTCGCGGTCCTGGGCGGCGAGCCTCCCCTCACGCCGGTCGCAGCCCCGGAGCCATGAGCGCGTGGCCGAGCCAGCTTCCGCCCCGCCGTCGGGCGGCGCCTCCGTCGACGCCGTCATGCGCCGCCTGCGCCGCGTGATCGCGCGCATGGAGGACCCCGCCGTGGAGAAGATCGCGGAGGAGCAGAAGGGCGATCCCTTTCAGGTCCTCGTCGCCACCATGCTGTCCGCGCAGACCAAGGACGCGGTGACGTTCGCGGCGTCGCAGCGCCTCTTCGCCCGGGCCGCCACGCCGGCGGCCATGCTGCGTCTGGCGGCGCGCGAGATCGAGGAGCTGATCTACCCGGCCAGCTTCTACCGCAACAAGGCGCGGCACGTTCTCGACACCTGCCGCCAGCTCCTCGAGCGCTTCGGCGGCCGGGTGCCCACCACCATGGAGGAGCTGCTGTCGCTGCCGGGCGTCGGCCGCAAGACGGCCAACCTGGTGCTCATCGTCGCGCACAGCAGCGCCGACAACATCTGCGTCGATACCCACGTGCACCGCATCGCGAACCGCCTCGGCTGGGTGCGGACGCGGACGCCCGAGCAGACCGAGGAGGCGCTGTACGCCGCCGCACCCCGCAAGTGGTGGGCGTCGGTCAACCTGTACCTGGTGAGCTGGGGCCAGAACGTCTGCCGCCCCGTCTATCCGCTGTGCGACGCGTGCGAGGTGCGCCGCTTGTGTCCGCGCATCGGCGTGACGCGCGTCGGCCGCACGGCGGGCGGCTCGCAGGCCGTCCGCCCGTGAGGCCTCCGGATGCGCCGGCCGCCATCGTCTAGAATGAGTCGATCCGCCGCACCCGGGCCCGATGCTGACGGTCAACGAGATCTTCCATTCGATTCAGGGCGAGTCGAGCTACGCGGGCCGGCCGTGCGTGTTCGTGCGCCTGACCGGCTGCAACCTCCGCTGCGCGTGGTGCGACACGGCCTACGCCTTCGACGAGGGGCGCTCGATCGCGGTCGACGAGGTGGTGGGCGCCGTGGAGGCCTACGACTGTCCGCTGGTGGAGATCACGGGCGGCGAGCCGCTGCTGCAGCCCGACGTCTATCCGTTGATGAAGCGGCTGCTCGGGGCGGGCAAGACGGTGCTGCTCGAGACGGGCGGCCAGATCGACATCTCGCACGTGCCCGCCGCGGTCGTCAAGGTGCTGGACGTCAAGTGTCCCGGCAGCGGCGAGGCCGCGCGCAACGCGTGGGGCAACCTGGAGCGCCTCGCGGGGCACGACGAGGTGAAATTCGTGATCCGCGACCGGGCCGACTACGAGTTCGCGCGCGACGTCCTGCGCCGGCACGGGCTGGAGCGCCGCTGCGCCGCCGTGCTGCTGTCGCCCGTGCACCGGGTCATGGACCCGCGGCAGCTCGCCGCCTGGTCGCTCGCGGACCGGCTCCCGGTGCGGCTCCAGGTGCAGCTCCACAAGTACGTGTGGGGCGACGACGCCCGGGGCGTGTGAGCGGGGTGCCGGGTCCGCCATGACCGGCGTCCGCAAGGCCGTCGTGCTGCTGAGCGGCGGCCTGGATTCGTACACCACCGCCGCGATTGCGGCCGGGGAGGGCTTCCGGCTGCATGCCCTGACCGTGCGCTACGGTCAGGTGCACGACGACGAGCTGGCCGCCGCCCGGCGCGTCGCGCGCGCGCTCGGCATCCGGGAGCACCTCGAGCTGGGCGTCGATCTGGCGTCCATCGGCGGGTCCGCGCTCACCGGGAGCCTGCCGGTGCCGCTCGACCGGCCGCCCGACGCCCCGGGGATTCCCGTCACCTACGTGCCGGCGCGCAACACGGTGCTGCTGGCGCTGGCGCTCGGCTGGGCCGAGGTGCTGGGCGCCCGCGATCTGTTCGTCGGCGTGAACGCGGTGGACTACTCCGGCTATCCGGACTGCCGGCCGGCCTACATCGCGGCGTTCGAGCGGCTGGCCGCGCTGGCCACCCGGGCCGGCGTCGAGGGGGCGTCGTTCCGGGTGCACGCGCCGTTGATCGCGCTGGGCAAGGCCGACATCATCCGCCGCGGCGTCGCGCTGGGGCTCGACTACGGGCTGACCCACAGTTGCTACAGCCCGGAAGCCGGCGGACGCCCGTGCGGGCGCTGCGACAGTTGCCGGCTGCGGGCGCTCGGCTTCGAGCAGGCGGGCGTGCCGGACCCCCTCCGTCCCGCCGGCGGGCAACCCGCGCGAGGCGCGCACAGCGCGCCTAGGCGGTAGCGGTCCGAGCTCAGCTTGCCTGCAGCGCCTCGAGGGCGTCGAGGGCGGCGTCGAAGGCCTGGCTGTCGATTTGCCCGGCCCCGCTCTCGTCGCCGCGCACGGCGTACGTGTCCTCCCCGGATCGCCAGACGGTCACCTGCTCCTCGGTGCCGTCCTCACCGAACCGCGCCCGGATGGTCGCCGCCACCTGCTCCGGCCCCAGCCCGGCGTCGGCGCGGGAGGCCACGAACGACTCGGCCCGCAGCACCGACACCTGCGACAGCAGACTGTCCATGTCGGCCCGCGGCACCTCGGCGGAGCCCGGCTCGGTGCGGTGCCAGGCGTCCTCCTCGTCGTCCGCCTCGGCCTCGACCTTCTCGAAGACGACCGTGCCGTCCGGGCGCTCCACCTCCAGCCGGGTCGCGTTGAACGAGCGGAACGCGAACAGTCCCTTGCGGCGGTACTCGGCTGCCTCCCGCTCGAGGCTGGTCGCGAGCGACGCGTCGATGGTGAAGACGAGCGGCCGCGACGCGTCCCGGGCATACCGTGCGCCGTCCGGCGCCTCGCCGCCCACGTGCAGCGTCGCGCTGGCGCTGCCCGCGCTCAGCGCCACGGAGAGGGCCGGCTCGGCCAGGCCGAACGACTCGAGCCCGTCGGCGGTCTCGCTCTCCACCGAGCGCATGCGGCCGTTGCTCAGCGAGCCGATCAGCCCTTCGACGGCGCTGAAGTCGGCGCCCGCCGCGAGCGGCTCGACGATCAGCCAGTCGTCGCCGTCCTGGGCGAAGCGAATGACGCGGTCCCCGGCCGTGATTGCGAGCCCGTCCAGATCGCCGCGCTCGAAATCGAGCACGGTCTTGTCCCGCAGGTCGAACGTCGACTTGTCGAACGTGCTGTTCAGATAGCCCGCGACGAGGAACACGCGATCGCTGTCGCCGAGCTTCGCGTAGCGGTCGGCCCCGGTCGGCGTCTGCTCGCCGATCAGCAGGCGCCGCGGCGCCGCGGCGCCGGCCAGCGTGAAGCCGATGTCGAGCGCCGGCTCGGCGAGGCCGAACGGCTCCAGGTCGACCGGGCCTTCCTCCACGACGCGCTGCACCTCCAGCGACGCCAGCGTGGACGCTATCGACGACGTGGCGCTGTCGTCGGCGGGCACCTGCACCGGCGCGACCACCTCCCACGCGCCGTCCGTGCGCCGCAGCTCGGTGACCGCGTCCTCGCCGGCGTCCACCCGCAGCTCGGCGACGTCGTCCGCCTCGAAGTCGAAGAGCTGCTCGTTCGGCTCGGGCGCGGAAGCCGGGGGACGGTGGCGTTCGAAGAAGAAGATGTACCCGCCCAGGCCGAGGGCCACCACCAGCAGCACCAGCGTCGATCGCAGGCCGCGCATGCCCTATCGCCTCCGCCACCAGGTGTACACGCCGGTGCCGAAAATCAGGCCTGGAATCAGGAACAGCGAGGCCACCTGGATGCGGAACTGCTGGTCCGCCGTCAGCGTGATGCGGCGATCCTCCGGCTCGCGCGGGCGGATCGAGATCAGGTTCTCCTGCTCGGTGAGCCAGTTCACCGCGTTGAGCGCCAGGTCGCGGTTGCCCTGAATGCCGAGCGAGCCGTTGGCGGCGAAGTCCGAGTCGCCGAAGACCGCCACGCGCGCCTCGGCCGGACCCTCGTCCCCGTCCGCGGCGCCCTCGCCGTCGGCGGCTGCCGCGGCCGCCTCCGCGCCGTCCTCGACCGCCTCGTCCCCGCCGCCGTCCGGCGGCGCCTCGACCTCGACCGCGACGGCCGCGGCAATCGAGATCGGTCCGGGAACGTCGCCCGTCTCCGCCTCCATCGTCACCTCGCCGGTCGTCAGGTCGAGGTTGCTCTCGGCCCAGCTCCGCGGCGACGTCTCCACGAACGACGTCGCCACGCGGTCGCCGGCTCCGCCGGCCGCCGGCCTCACCGAGCGGGCGAGCGGGAAGGCCGTCAGCAGGGCGAACCTATCCGTGATGGGGTGCGGGGGGTACGACGCCGCCACCGGCACGGTGGCGTCCGTCCCCAGGAGCTGGCCGACCCCGCTGACGTCGACCACCATGTCGCGGCCGACCTCGATGCCCCACTCCGCGATGAGGCCGAGCAGGTTGTCGCGGGCGGGGGCGTCGGGCGACTCCGGCGGATCGATCAGGAAGAGCATCTTCCCGCCGCCCTCGAGGTAGGCGCGCAGCAGATCGACCTCGGCGGGCAGCAGATCCGTGGCCGGACCCGCCATCACCAGGACGGCCGCGTCGGCCGGGACCTCGCCGGCCTGCGACAGGATGACGGTCTCGACCGACAGGTTGTCGAGCCGCAGCGCGTCGGCCAGCGCGCTGTAGCCGTCGCGCTCGGTGCCCGTCGGCAGCCGCTCGCCGTGCCCCTGCAGGAAGTAGGCCCGGCGCTCCTCGCCCTCCACCGCCTTGATCAGCGCGTTGGTCAGCTCCTGCTCCTGGTCGGAGACCACCCGCTCGACCCGGCCGTCGTAGTCGAAGACGACGGTGCCGTACGACTGGACCTCGTACTGCCGGGCCAGGCCCGGGTTGCGGTCGACGTCGACGAACTCGAGCGACACCTGGCTCGACGTGTACTCGTACTCGGCCAGCCGATCGCGGTAGCGGGGGAAATCGAACTCCTGGGCGAACACCATCACGCGGATCGGCGACTCGAGCGATTCCAGGATGCGCACCGTCTGGTCGGAGAGCGAGTACTGCTGCGCGGCGGTCAGGTCCCAGCGCTTGTTCTGGCGCGCGAGCACGTAGTTGGCGCCCACCAGGATGGCCACGCCGAGCAGGACGCCGGACGTGGCGAGGGTGCCGTAGCGCGCCTGCCGCCGCTCGAACAGCTCGGCGACGCTGCGCCACTGCCCGAGACCGTAGACGACGATGAGCGCCACGCCGACCACCAGCGCCCACCACCACAGCTCCTGACGTTCCGGCACGACGAACCGCGCCACCATGCCGGCGACTACCACCGCGACGCCGACCCAGCCCAGAGCTCCGAGGACTTTCTGCACCATGAGTCCGCTACCCCCGCCACCGCTCGCTGTCCACCGACTTGACGGTGAGGAAGAGTCCGAATGTGATGAAGCTGATGTAGTACGCGAGATGCTTGGTGTCGATCACGCCCTTCGAGAAGTCCTCGAAGTGGTCGAGGAGCGACAGGTAGGCCAGCACGCTGGCCGTGGTGGAGCCGCTCTCGGGCTCGCCCATCCAGCTGACGACCCAGAACATCAGCAGGACGCCGAACGTCACCACGCCCGCGACCATCTGGTTCCTGGAGGCGCTCGAGATCAGCAGCCCGACCGAGATGAACGAGGCGCCCATCAGCCAGAGCCCCAGATAGCCGCTCAGGATCGGTCCGAGCTCCGGCTCGCCGTACATGAAGAGCACGGCGACGTGGATCAGCGTGACGCCCAGCATGGCGGTGAACAGCGCCAGCGCGCCGAGAAACTTGCCCAGGATGATCTGCAGCTCGGTCAACGGCGACGACAGCAGCAGCTCGATCGTGCCCGAGCGCTTCTCCTCCGCGTAGCTGCGGCTCGTCAGCATCGGGAGGACGAGCAGCATGACCACGGCCGTGTTGCCGAGCAGGGGCCGCATCATGTACTCGTTGATGTTGACCGCCTGCGGCCCGCCCATGCCCATGCCGGCCTGCATGCTCACGCGCACGATGAAATTCAGGCTGACGATGAAGAACCACCCGTAGATGATCGCGAACAGGCCGATCAGGGCGTACGCCATCGGCGAGACGAAGTACTGCCGCAGCTCCTTCTGGGCAATCGCGAGGATGTTGCTCATGTCCGGTCCTCCGTCGTGTCCGCGGGCTCCGTTTCCGCCTCTGCCGCCGCTTCCGGCTCGGGCGCCGCATCGGCGCCTTCGTCCTTCGGCTCCTCCGACGTCGTCAACTGCAGGAACACGTCCTCGAGGCTCACCCGCAGCGGGCTGAGCTCGAGCAGGCCCCAGCCGCTCGAGACGACGGTTCGCGCGAGCTCGCGCCGGACGTCGGTGCCGCGCTCGCTCTGCACGTCCAGGACGCACGACCCGTTCGCGGTCTCGGCGACGGTCACGCCGGTCACCCCGGGCACCGCCGCCAGGACCGGCTCGGGATCCGCGCCGAGCGGATCGACCTCCAGGCGGATCGTCTCGGCCCCGCCCAGGCGCTCGGTCAGATTGGCGGGGGTGTCGACGGCGACGACCTGGCCCTTGTTGATGATGATGACGCTCTGGCAGGTCTGCGCCACCTCCGGGAGGATGTGGGTGCTCAGGATGATGGTGTGGTCGCCCGCCAGATCCTTGATGAGCTCGCGCGTCTCGATGATCTGCTTGGGATCGAGGCCGGCCGTCGGCTCGTCGAGGATCAGGACGTCGGGGTTGTGCAGGATCGCCTGCGCCAGCCCGACGCGCTGGCGGTAGCCCTTCGAGAGCTTGCCGCAGTGGCGGTCGGCCATGTCTTCGACGCTGGTGCGCGCCATGGCGCCCCCGACCCGCTCGCGCCGCTCCGCGGACCCGATGCCGTTGATCCGCGCCGCGAACGTCAGGTACTCGCGCACGGTCATGTCGGGATACAGCGGCGGCGTCTCGGGCAGGTACCCCGTCCGGCGCTTGGCTTCGACCGGCTCCTCGAAGACGTCGTAGCCCGCGACGATCGCCGTGCCCTCGGTGGCCGGGATGCAGCCGGTCAGAATCCGCATCGTGGTCGTCTTGCCCGCGCCGTTGGGACCGAGAAATCCGAGGATCTGCCCGGAATCGACGCGGAAGCTGACGTCGTTGACGGCAGTCACCGGCCCGTAACGTTTCGTGACATGCTGCACCTCGATCACGAAGCTGCTCCTTGCAAGGTAGATGCCGAGAGCCGCGGCGCGGCCCGCCGGGGAGGCTCCCCGGAGATCTTAGACGTGAAAATACGGAATCGGTCGGCGCACGCGCCTCGATCGCAACACAAGCCCTAGAATCGTAATACAGAACGGCGGCGGCCGGCGTCAAACGGCCGCCGGCCCGCCGGGGAGGGGCTCGCGCTGGTCGACGAACTCGTCGATGGCTGCCTGATCGGCCGTGTCGACGTCCTCGAACTGCAGGCCGAGCGCCGATTGCCGATCGCTCCACACCACGCGGGCCGCCACCTCGATGTCGCGCCCGGGGTGCGGGAGCCGGAAGCGGACGGTCACCCTGTCGCCGGCCGTCAGCGCGGTCATGGCGCGCACGGCCATGCCGCCGCTGCCGATGTTGAGCGTGAAGACGGGGACGATCGCGTCGCCGCACCTGAGCGCCGCCGGAATGCCGAGCGTCCGCCGCCGGCTCGTGCGCCGGTCGAAGCTGTTGGGAGACAGCAGGGGCGCGAGCGCCGGCAGGATGCGCTCGGCGGCGACGTGCTCGTCGACGTAGCGCTCGACCCCGAGCCCGGCCAGCTCGCGCACGTCGCGCGCGCCGCGGATCGAGCGGCTGAAGGCGATGATGGGGACGCCGGGCGCCACCTGCCTGAGGCGCTCGACGGTCCGCGGCGGGTCGCTCTCGAGCCCGACGTCGAGGACGATCAGGTCGACCCCCGCGGCCTGCGCTGCGACGGCGCGCAGCAGCTCCCGGGCGTGGCCCGCGCCGACGACGCGATGCCCCGCGCCGCCGAGCGCCGCGGAGAAGCGGTCCACGACGTCCGGCGCGTCGATCGCAACCACCACGGTCTTCGGCGTCAAGGCAACCCATCATATAATCCTGCACTTCCGGTACTGTCATGGCGACCTGCGCGGCCTGCGAGGCGGAGATGGACGTCGACGAGTTCGATGTCGACAGGGGCGACCTGCTCAGTTGCCCGCAGTGCGGCGCCAACCTCGAGGTGATCCGGATCGGCCCGGTCGAGCTCGACGTCGCCGAAGGGGAGGATGTCGACGCCCGTAATTGACAGGCATCGGCGGAATCGGTAAGGTTACCGCGCTGCGGTGCAGCCCGAAGCGAACTCGGCGCGCACCGCGGCGTCAGGTCTGACAGTATTCGAATCTCTTATCAGGAGAGGATTAT
>CAZMWA010000192.1:0-27124 GCA_964569405.1 uncultured Vicinamibacteraceae bacterium
CCTATGCGACGTGGTGGATCCGCCAGGCCATCACCCGGGCCATCGCCGACCAGGCGCGCACCATCCGGATCCCGGTGCACATGATCGAGACGATCAACAAGCTGATCCGCACGTCGCGGGCGCTGGTGCAGGAGCTGGGACGCGAGCCGACATCCGAGGAGATCGCCCAGCGCATGGACATTCCGGTCACCAAGGTGCGCAAGGTGCTGAAGATCGCGCAGGAACCCATCTCCCTGGAAACCCCCATCGGCGAGGAGGAGGACAGCCACCTCGGCGACTTCATCGAGGACCGGCAGGTCGTCTCGCCGGCCGAAGCCGTGATCAACCTGAACCTCAAGGAGCAGACGGATTCGGTGCTCAAGACGCTCACGCCGCGCGAGGAAAAGGTGATCAAGATGCGCTTCGGGGTCGGCGACGGCAGCGAGCACACGCTGGAGGAGGTCGGCCAGAACTTCGCCGTGACCCGGGAACGGATTCGTCAGATAGAGGCGAAGGCCCTGCGCAAGCTGCGGCATCCGTCGCGGAGCCGCAAGCTGCGGGCCTTCCTCGAGGGCAGCACCTGAATAGCCGGGCCCATAGCTCAGCGGTCAGAGCCGCCGGCTCATAACCGGCTTGTCCCAGGTTCGAATCCTGGTGGGCCCACCATCGCCTGCCTGCCGCGCAACGCCGGCCATGTTACGATCGGGAGCCTGACACGCTCATGGACTCGCATCGACGACCGGGAACACCTCGTTCCATCACGCGCCGGGCGTCAAGGCGCCCGGCTGCAGGGTCGCGAAGCGCGCTCCCCCTACGCCCCCGCCCCGGCGGGTTTTTTTTTGCCCTGGTTGGCGGTGACATCGGCTCGCCGCGCTGGAACGGATGCTGCCCGATCTTGAACACCTGATCACGCTCCAGCGGACTCAGAACGCGGCGACAGCCGCCCGCGCGCGGATCGACGAGCTGCCGGCGCATATCGCCCGGCTCGACGCGCGGCTCGGCGAGACCTCCGAGGAGGTCGTCAGGACGCGGCAGCGATTCAACGACCTCAAGGCCGACCGGCAGGCGCGGGAAAAGGAGCTGGCGCTCGTCCAGACGCGGCTGAGCCGCTTCAAGGAGCAGCTCATGGAGGTCAAGACCAACCGCGAGTACCAGGCGATGCAGGTCGAGATCGCGGGCGGCGAGGCCGAGGTCGGGCGCCTGGAAGACGTGATTCTCGAGCGCATGCTCGAGGGCGACGAGCTCGCGGCCGAGGTGGCGCGCGCCGAGCAGCAGCTCGCGGAGCAGCGGGCCGCCATCGAGGCCGAGCGAGCGGAGCTCGAGCGGGAGCAGGTCGAGCTCGCGCAGCGCGTCGAGCAGCTCGACGCCGAGCGGCAGCAGCAGGTGGGCGTGCTGGCCCCGCGCCTGCTCGCGCTCTTCGAGACCGTTGCAAGCCACCGCAACGGCATCGCCGTCGTCGAGGCGCGCGACGGACGCTGCTCGTCGTGTCAGGTGCGGCTCCGCCCCCAGCTCTTCAACAACATCCGGCTGAACGACAGCCTGATCCAGTGCGAGAGCTGCCAGCGGATCCTGTACTTCGAGACACGCCCCGAGGCGCCCGCGCGCGGAGCCGACGGGTGAGCGGCGGTGCCGTCGTCCCCCGCGGCGTCATCGCGATCGGAGTCGACATCGAGTCGATCGAACGGGTCGGCCAGTTGCTAGAGCGCTACGGACCCCGCTTCGTCGAGCGCGTGTTCACTGCCGGCGAAGCGGCGTACAGCCTGCGCAGACGGCACCCCGCGCAGCACCTTGCCGCCCGCTTCGCCGCGAAGGAGGCAGCGATGAAGGCCCTGGGGACCGGGCGCGCCGCGGGCGTTCTCTGGCGCAGCATCGAGGTCGTGCGGGGCGCCGGCCCACCGCAACTCCGGTTTCACGACGAAGCCGCGCGGCGCCTGCAGGCGCTGGGCGGCCGGGAATCGCTGATCAGCATGAGCCACTCCGGCGATTTCGCGCTGGCGCAGGTGCTGCTGCTCGGCGCCTGACGTCGCCTCTGGTTGTCACGCGCGGCAGCGTACGACGACCGCGGCCCGCGCCGCCCGCCACCGACGGCGCGCAAGTCCCGGCAGGTCAACAGGTTCGGCTGCCACCCGCGCGGAGCCCCGCTACGGAACACCGTTTGCTTGTCTCCGCCGTCGACAGGGAGAGACACCCATGAAGGTGAAGATCGTTCCGCGCACCGCGGGCGCGCCGGCAGGCAAGCTGGCGGACGCCGAGCTGCATTTTTCCGACGGACTGCTGGCCGGATTGAAGCTGGTGGGATTCACCGTGTGGGACGGGCACGACCCGCGCGGCCGCAGCGTGACCTTTCCGGCGCGGCAGTACACCGTCGACGGGGAGCGCCGCCACTTCGTGCTGCTGCGCGCGACGGAGGACGTGTCGCGGACGGACCCGTTGCGGGAGCTCATCCTCCGCGCGTACAGCGAGCACGAGCGGAGTCCCGCGGGCGCGGGCGCGGCCTCCCGGCCTCACACGGCCTTGCGGTCGGTGTAGGCGGACGGCTCCCCCGCCGTATCGCGGGAATCCTCCTCCGCGGCGTCGCGCATGTCCTCCGCGCGACCGCGGGCCGACGCGTGGGCGGCGCGGTGCGGCGGTGCGGGCGCCGGCGTCCGCCCTGCCGACGTGTCCCGGCTCCAGCCGGTGTACATGTCGAGATCGACGGGCGTATCGGCGGTCGCCGCCGCAGGCGGCACCGCACCGTCGGCCTCGTCGAACCCGGTGGCGATCACCGTGATCTTGATCTCGCCGTCCATGGTGGGATCGACGACCGCCCCGAACACGATGTTGGCGTCCTTGTGGACCGCCTCCTGGATGATCGAGGCGGCCGCGCCCACCTCGGACATCGCGAGATCGTCGCCGCCGGTCACGTTCACGAGGACCCCGCGGGCGCCGTCGACCGACACGTCCTCCAGCAGCGGGCTCGTGATGGCCTGCCGCACGGCGTCGACCGCGCGGCTCTCGCCGCGCCCGACGCCCGTGCCCATGATGGTGAGGCCCCGGCCCGACATGATCGTCTTGACGTCGGCGAAGTCGAGATTGATGAGACCGGGGGTCAGGATCAGGTCGGAGATGCCCTGGATCGCCTGCCGCAGCACGTCGTCGGCCTTCATGAACGCCTGCGTCACGCTGGTCGCCGGATCCAGCGTCGACAGCAGCCGATCGTTCGGTATCGTGACCACGGTGTCCACGCACTTGCGGAGCTCGGCGAGCCCGCGCGCGGCCTGGTCCGCCCGGCGCTTGCCCTCGAACGCGAACGGCTTGGTCACCACCGCCACCGTCAGCGCGCCGAGCTCGGTCGCGAGATTGGTGATGACCGGCGCGGCGCCGGTGCCGGTGCCCCCGCCAAGGCCGGTGGTGACGAACACCATGTCGGCGCCGTCGAGGGCGTCTATGAGCTGGGACGTGTCCTCGAGCGCCGCCTGACGTCCGACGGTCGGATCGGCGCCGGCTCCGAGCCCCTTCGTGAGCTTCGCGCCGATCTGCAGCTTGAGCGGCGCCACGTTCTGCGCCAGCGCCTGCGCGTCCGTGTTGGCCGCGATGAACTCGACGCCGTCGAGACCGGCTTCCACCATGCGGTTGACGGCGTTTCCGCCGCCGCCGCCGACGCCGATCACCTTGATCCGGGCCCCGGGCTGCGAGCTCGCATCCAGGGTCAGCCGCAGGTCGTCGTCGCCTGCCGGGTCGGGAGCAGCCTGATCATTGAACTCCACCATGACGTGTCCTCCTAGAAGAACTCCTTGAAGACCCTGCGCAGACCGACCACGACGCGGCTGAGCGCGTCCGAGCCGGCCGCGCGCGCCGGCTCCGCGAGCTGGTTCCGGTGCGCGCACATGACCAGGCCCACTGCCGTGGCGAACGCGGGGTTGTTCACATGATCGATGAGGCCGCCCACGCCGACGGGGCAGCCGCGCCGAATCGGAAGGTCGAAGATCTGATCCGCGATCTCGGGCATCCCGTCGAGGATGCCGCCGCCGCCGGTGAGCACGATGCCCGAGTGCAGCGAGTGCTCGTAACCGGCGTTGCGGATCTCGTCCCACAACTGCCGAAAGATGCTCTCGGCGCGCGGCTGAATGGCCTCCGACAGGATGCGCCGCGGAATCACCCGGGGCTGGCGCCCGCCCACGCTCGCCACCTCGACGGTCTCCTCTTCCTCGATCAGGCCGGCCAGCGCGCAGCCGTGGCGACGCTTCACCTTCTCCGCCTCGGGAATGGGCGTCCGCAGGCCGACGGCAATGTCGTTCGTCAGGTGGTTGCCGCCCAGCTCCAGGACGCCGGTGTGCCAGAGGCTCCCGCGTTCGTAGATCGCGAAGTCCGTCGTCCCGCCGCCGATGTCGACCAGCGCCACCCCCAGCTCCTTCTCGTCGGCCGTGAGAACCGACTCCGCCGCGGCGAGCTGCTCCAGCATCGTGTCGAGGACCCTGACGCCGGCCCGGTTCACGCAGGCGACGATGTTCTGCGTGGAGGCCGTGCTGCCCGTGACGACGTGCACGTTGACCTCGAGTCGCGCGCCCGTCATGCCGATCGGCGAGCCGACCCCGTCCTGCTCGTCGACGACGAAGTCCTGGGGCAGCACGTGGACGATCTCGCGGCCGCTCGGCAACGCGACGGCCTTGGCGGCATCGATGGCCCGACTGACGTCCTCGCGCGTGATCTCCCGGTTCTTGCCCGCCACGGCGACCACGCCGCGGCTGTTGAACGCCTTGACGTGGGCGCCGGACAGCCCGAGGTGGACGGAATCGATCTCGACGCCGGCGGTGAGCTCGGCCTCGTCGATCGCCTTCTTGATCGACTCGACCGCCTCCTCGAGATTGACCACGAGCCCCCTGCGGATGCCCCGGGCGTCGGCGAGGCCGATCCCGATGATGTCGAGCCCCCCGTCGTCGAGTGCTTCACCGACGACCGCGACGATGGTCGAGGTCCCGGCGTCGAGGCCGACGAGATAACGTTCCCTGCGTGCCACGCGTCCTCCGTTGCCAAGCCCGCCAACCGTCGCCTTGCGGCTCCGCTCGGCGCCCGACCACCCCCGGGGGAGTCGGCGCCGCCGGGCGGCGCCGACTCCCGGTCACCATCAGCCCGCGTCCCCCGCGGGACGCACGTACACGCGCCGCTCGAAACGGAGATCGACGTAGTCGAGCTCCCGCATCTGCTCCTCGAGGATCGGCGCCAGCTCGAGATATCTGTCGAGCCGCTCGACGAAGCGCTCCTTGCCCAGATGGAGCAGCGTCGGGTCGTCGTTGAGCAGCACCACCGCGTCGTGCGCGTCGCCCACGTCGATCTGCGACACGCGCTCCGACAGGTCGGGACGCGCGCCGAGCGCCGCGGTCAGACTGGCCACGAGCCGCGCCCGTTCGCGATCGATCTCCCGGCCCCGCGCGCGGCGGGGCGCGAGGCCGTCGATTATCGGCAGCCTGAAGCCGGCGAGCGCCGGTCCGTACTCGTCGATGACCGTGCCCGTATCGTCGATCAGGTAGAGGTGGGCGGCGACCCTGGCCAGCCCCACCGGCTCGCGCTCCTCGACCGTCACCTCGATCGTCGACGGGAGCAGGCGCCGCAGCGTGGCCGCCTGCACCCACCCCGACGCCAGCAGCCGCTCGCGATGGACCTCGAGGTCGGCCAGCAGGATGCTCACGCCCTGCAGGGGGCCGAGCAGCGCCGCCACCTCGCCGCTCGACAGGTAGCGGTTCCCCTTCACCGCGACGGTGTCGATACGCAGGTGCTCCGACCGGTCCAGGATGGTCGGTCCCCAGTGGATCCCGATCGCGACCACGGCGCCGAGCAGCAGTCCGTGGACGACCCGGCGGATGACCACGACGGCCCGCCGGCGCCGCGGCGGCCGCACCCTGGCGCGCCTGAAACGCGTGTCCGTCGGCAACCGGACCGTCGTCATCGTGTGTCGGGCTCCGCGCCGCGGCGCAGCGCGTCGAGGATCCGCTCCGGGACCGCGGCGATCGATCCCGCCCCCAGCGTGAGAACGACGTCGCCGGCCCGCGACGTGGCCGCGACGTGCCCCGGTATGGCGTCCAGCTCCGCGATCACCGTCACGGGCAGGGCCGCCCGGCGTCTGACGGCCTCGGCGACGGCCTCTGCCGTCGCGCCCGGCACAGGCGCCTCACCCGCCGCGTACACCGCGGCCAGCACGACCTCGTCGGCCGCGGCCAACGCCGAGCCGAACCGGTCGAGCAGGCCGATCGTGCGACTGTAGCGGTGGGGCTGGAACACGACGCGAACACGATTCGGCGCGCGCAGCCGGACGGTCTCGAGCACCGCTTCGATCTCGGTCGGATGGTGCGCATAGTCGTCGATCACGACGACGCCGGCAGCCTCCCCGCATACCTGCAGGCGCCGCTCGGCGCCGCGGAACCCCGCCAACGCCGCGGCGGCCGTTGCGGGCGGGACCCCGAGCCGCGTCGCGACGGCCAGCGCCGCCAGGGCGTTCCGCACGTTGTGGCGACCCGCAACGCCGAGCGCCAGCTCGACCTCCGGCGCGCCGCCGGCCGGGAACCGGACGCGGGCGCGGGAACCCGCGGCGCCGCAGGCCGTCTCGACGGCGAACAGGTTCGCCGCCGGGTCGTCGAGGCCGTACGTCACGACGGGACCCGGGATGCCGGGCAGCAGGCGCCGCAACCGCTCGTCGTCGAGGCACGCCACGACGCACCCCCCCGGCGGCACCCGCGCCGCGAAGTCCACGAACGCCCGCTCGAGCTCCCCGATGTCCCCGTAGGCGTCGAGGTGCTCCTCGTCGAGGTTCGTCAGCACCGCGACCTCCGGCGACAGCCGCAGAAACGAGCGGTCGCTCTCGTCGGCCTCCACCACCATGTACTTCCCGCGCCCCAGGCGGGCGTTGCCGCCGAACGCGCTCACCGTCCCTCCCACGATCGCCGTCGGGTCGAGCCCGGCAGCTTCGAGCACGACCGCGACCATCGCCGTCGTGGTCGTCTTGCCGTGCGAGCCGGCCACGGCCACGGCGCGCTGCGAGGCGGCGAGCTCCGCCAGCATGGCGCCGCGTCCCACCACCGGGATGCCGCTGCGCAACGCGGCGCCGCGCTCCGGGTTCTCGGGCGGCACCGCGGCCGAGACCACGACCAGATCCGCGCCGGCCACGTAGCGGGCATCATGTCCTGCACTGCAGCGGATCCCCATGCGCCGCAACCGATCCGTGACGCGCGACATCCGCAGATCGGAGCCGCTCACGACGTGGCCCAGCCCGGCCAGCACCTCGGCCAGGCCGCTCATGCCGCTGCCCCCGATACCGACCAGGTGGATGTGTGTCCCCGGCTCGAGCACGCTTCACCACGACACGGTTCATCCCGACCGCCCATCCCGGACGGGCCTCGCCGACACGGCCTCCAGGGCGAGCAGGCGTTCCATGCGATCGACGATGACCTGCGCCGCGGCGGGCCGCGCCAGCCGCCGACTCGCCGCCGCGAGCGCCGCCCGCCGCTCGTCGTCCGCCGCCAGCGCCACGACGCGGTCCCCGAGCGATCGACCGGAGAGCTCGCGCTCGTCGAGCACCTCGGCGCCGCCGGCCGCCGCGACGGCGGCGGCGTTGTGGCGCTGGTGGTCGTGCGTCGCGTGCGGAAACGGCACGAGGACGGCCGGTCGCCCGGCGGCCGCCAGCTCCGCCAGCGTCGTCGCTCCCGCCCGGCAGACGACCAGGTCGGCCGCCGCCATCTCCCGGTCCATGTCCTCGATGAACGGCTCCACCCGCGCCGGCAGGCCGGCTGCGAGATAGCCTTCGCGGACGCGCGCGACGTCGTGCGCGCCGGCCTGATGCGTCACGCGCAGGGGCCGGGGCGCCGCCGCCATCTGCGCCGCTGCCGCCACCATGGCCGTGTTGAGCGCGCGGGCGCCCTGCGAACCGCCGACCACCAGCACGTGCACGCGCTCCGGGCTGCGCTCGGGTGCGGCTGCGTCGAAGAACCCGGCGCGAACCGGGTTGCCGCTGACGAATCCCGCGCCGGGAAACCAGGGCAGCGCCGCCGCGGACGACACGGCCGCACCGCGCACGAATCTCGCCAGGATCCGGTTCGTCACGCCGGGGACGGTGTTCTGCTCCAGCAGCAGGGTCGGCCGACCGCACAGCGCCGCCCAGAGGACGATCGGCCCCGAGCTGTAGCCCCCGAGGCCGACGACCAGACGCGGCGCGCGCCGGCGGAGGAGGGCGGCCGCGTCCAGCATGCTCACCGGGAGCAGCGCCAGTCCCCGCAGCAGACTCCCCGCCGACTGCCCCACCAGCCCGCGCGTGCGGATGCGCTCCAATCCGAACCCGGCGCGCGCGACCGCGCGCCCCTCCACGGCCCTGCCGGCGCCGGCGAAGACCACCTCGATCTCCGGATGCCGCCGCCGGAGCTCGCCCGCGACGGCGATGCCGGGAAACAGGTGCCCGCCCGTCCCGCCGCCGGCAAAGAGTACGCAGTGCTTCATGTCCGCATCGACGCATGCTGCGACACGTTCAGCAGCACCCCCATCCCCGCCATGCTGACCAGCAGCGACGACCCGCCGGCGCTGACGAACGGCAGGGGGATGCCCTTCGTGGGCAGCAGGCCGAGCACCACGCTGATGTTGATGAACGCCTGCAACGCGATCATCGTCGTCAATCCGACCGCCAGCAGCGCCCCGAACCGATCTGCCGCCTGCGTCGCGATGCGAAATCCGCGCCACGTGATCACGGAGAAGCACAAGGCGATCGCGGTCGCGCCGATCATGCCCGTCTCTTCCGCGATGACGGCGTAGATGAAGTCGGTGTGGGGGTACGGCAGGAAGAACAGCTTCTGTATCCCGGCCATCAGCCCCTGGCCGACCACCCCACCCGTACCGACGGCGATTTGCGCCTGAATCAACTGGAAGCCGTCGCCGAGCGGATCGCTCCAGGGATCGAGGAAGGCCAGCAGGCGCCGCCGCCGGTACTCGGCGCTCGCGAGCACCATGTACAGCAGCGGCGCCGCCGTCAGCGCGATGCCGATCAGGTACCGATAGCTCAGGCCCGCGGCGAAGATCATTGCGCCGGTGATGAGCAACAGCGCGAGCGCGGTGCCGAAGTCCGGCTGCAGCAGGATCAGGCCGCTCACCACGCCGGCGACGGTTGCAACGGGCAGCAGGGCGGACGAGAGCTCGTTGATGCGATCCGTGCGCCGCGCGAGGAAGGCCGCCGTGAAGACGATCACGGCGAGCTTGGCTCCCTCGGAGGGTTGCACGCCGATACCGCCCACGGCGAACCACCGGCGCGTGCCGTTGATGGGCGGACCGAAGAGGACGGCAATCAGCGCTGCCGTCACGACCGCCACGAGCGTCCAGATGACCACGGGGCGCTCGAGCCTGCGATAGTCGACCCGGGTTGCGACCAGCAGCAGGCAACCGCCGAGCAGCACCCAGAGGATCTGCCTGAACAGGAAGTAGTAGGGCTGCCCGTGCTCGTCCATGGCCAGCACGGCCGAGGCGCTGTAGACCATCACCCAGCCGGAGAAAACCAGCAGCAGGGTGGCCAGGAACAGGAGCTTGTCCGATTTGAGTTTTCGCGCCATACTCCCTGCTCTCGTTCACCGGCCGGCGGGGAATTTCGCCGCGGCCCCTAAAGTTGCCGGGCGCCGCACCCGAAACTTCCACTGTGGGCCGACGGGTAAGCCGTCAGCAGTCATCAGCCGGTCCCCGGGTGAGGACACCAGCTTCGCAGGTCAGGGCGGCCTGCGCTCCCAGCAGCCGGCTCCCCACCGCCATGTCCCGGCTGATGACTGCTCGCGGCTTACCTCCTCGCCGCCTCGCGTCCGAGTCGCGTCACCTCCTCCCTGAAAGCGCGGCCGCGGTCGGCGTAGTCGTCGAACATGTCCAGGCTGGCGCAGGCCGGCGCCAGCAGCACGGCGCCGCCGCGCGGCGCCAGCGCGAACGCCGCCCGGACCGCCGCGCCCATCGTCAGGGCTTCCTGCACGTCGAGCGTGCCGCCGAGGACGGCGCGCAGGTGCGGGCGCGCCTCGCCGATGGCGACGACCGCGCGCGCGCGCGCGGCGAGAACCGGACGCAGCTCGGCCAGGTCTCCGCCCTTGAACCGCCCCCCCATGATGACGACGACGTCGCGTTCGAAACACTCGATTGACGCCCGGGCCGCCGCGACGTTCGTGGCCTTCGAGTCGTTGACGAACCGGACGCCGCCGATCTCGCCGACCGCCTCGAGGGTGTGCGCGAGCCCGTCGAACGCCCGCACCGCGCGCTCCATCGCCCCGGGTGACACGCCGGCGACGTAGCCGGCGGCCGACGCGGCGAGCACGTCGCTGAGCAGATGCCGGCCCGGCAGCTTCACGGCGGACAGCGGCACGAGGGGCCGCACGCCCTGCGCCGACCGATAGGCGACCGAGTCTCCCGCGACGACGAGCCCTTCGGCGATCGCCGAGGCGAGCGCGAAGCGGACCGGGCGCGCGCGCCCGCCGCGCGCGAGCTGCAGGACGAACGGGTCGTCGGCGTTGATCACCATGGCGTCGCTGGTCGTCTGGTTGGCGAAGATGCGCGCCTTGGCCGCGGCGTAGTCCTCGAAGCTGGCGTGACGGTCCATGTGATCCGGCGACAGGTTGAGAAAGACCGCGATCCACGGACGAAACGTCTGGGTCAGCTCGAGCTGGAAGCTGCTCACCTCCACGACGTGAATCACGTCGGGCGCCGAGGCTGCCACCTGGCTGCTCAGCGCCGTCCCGACGTTGCCTCCCACGAGCGCCTCGCGACCGCCGGCCGCGAGCATCCGTCCGGTGAGCACGGTCGTCGTCGACTTGCCCTTGGTGCCCGTGACGGCCACGATCGGTCCGCGCAGCCACCGCGCCGCCAGCTCCACCTCGCTGATGACCGGGGTGCCGCGCCGCCGCACGGCGTCGACCACGGGCAGGCGGGGCGACACCCCGGGGCTGAGCACGACCAGCTCGGCGGCCGCGAGCGTCGCGGCCCGGTGTCCCCCCAGCTCCACCTCCACGCCGGCGGCGCGCAGCCGGGTCAGCCCGGCGACGGCGCCGCGCGCCTCGCTCAGCGTCACGCGCGCCCCGCGGCTGGCCAGCAGCTCCGCGGCGGCCACGCCGCTGCGCGCGGCGCCGACCACGACGACGCGGGCGCCGGCAACCGAGAACTCGGGCGTTGCGGGTGTCATCGTCATCTGAGCTTCAACGTGGTCAGGCTCAGGAGCGCGAACACGACGGCCATGATGAGGAACCGGCTGATCACCTTGGGCTCGCTCCACCCGATCAGCTCGCAGTGGTGGTGCAGCGGCGCCATCCTGAACACGCGTTGGCCGGTCATCTTGAACGACCCGACCTGGATGATCACCGACAGCGTCTCGATGACGAACACGGCGCCGACGATCGGCAGCAGCAGCTCCTGCTTGATCAGCAGCGCCACGGTGCCCAGGGCGCCGCCCAGCGCCATCGAGCCCACGTCGCCCATGAAGATGTCGGCGGGATAGGAGTTGTACCAGAGGAAGCCCAGCCCGGCGCCGATGAGCGCGCCGCAGAACACCGTGAGCTCGGCGGCCGCCGGGAAATTGACCAGCAGCAGGTACTCCGCGAGCACGGCATGCCCGGTCACGTAGGCCAGCGCCGTGAACGCGGTGGCCGCCACCGTGAACAGGCCGATCGCCAGCCCGTCGAGGCCGTCCGCCAGGTTCACGGCGTTGGACGCGCTGACGAGCACCAGAAGCGCGAAGGGCGCGTAGAGCCAGCCCAGATCGGGCGTGAACGCCTCGAAGAACGGAAACACCATCCGCGTGTCGTAGAGGTTCTCCCGGCTCAGGGCGAGCAGTGCGAGGCCCACGCCGACCGCCACCAGGCACTGCAGCGCCAGCTTGTAGCGGGGACGCAGCCCGTGGTGCGAGGCGCCGCTCACCTTCAGGTAGTCGTCGACGAAGCCGATGGCGCCGAACGCGACCGTGGACGAAACGGCGACCCACACGAACGGGTTGCGCAGGTCGACCCAGAGCAACGTGGGCGCGAGCGCGGCCCCGAGGATCAGCAGGCCGCCCATCGTGGGCGTGCCCTCCTTCGCCCGATGCGTCTCGGGACCCTCGACGCGCACCACCTGGCCGATCTGCAGCCGGCGCAGGAAGCGGATCGCCGGCGGTCCCGCCAGCAGCATGAAGACGAACGCGGTCAGGCTGGCGGCGGCCGTGCGGAACGTGATGTACTGCACGACGTTCAGCACGGACAGCTCGGTGTGCAGCGGGTACAGCAGGTGATACAGCACTAGCGCTGCCCTCTCAGCCGGTCCACGACGCGATCCAGGCCGATGCCGCGCGATCCCTTCACGAGTATCAGGTCGCCGGCGCGGACGATTGCCGGCGCGCGCTCGGCCGTCTCGTCGCCGGTGGGGACAGTCGCGACGGCGGTCGCCGGCAGGCCGCCTGCCCGCGCGCCGTCCGCCAGCGCCTGCGCGGCCGCTCCCCCGACGGCGACGACGACATCGAAGCCGGCGTCGGCCGCCGCCCGGCCGCACGCCTCGTGCAACGCGGTCGAGCGCTCCCCGAGCTCCAGCATCTCGCCCAGGATGGCGACGCGCCGGGCGTGCCCGGTCTCGCGGCCGACGGCGTCGAGCGCCGCCCGCAGCGCCGTCGGACTCGAGTTGTAGGTGTCGTCCACGAGCGTCACGTCACCCAGCTCGATCACCTGCCCGCGCCGGGGCTGGGGCGGACAGGCGGCGACCCGCTCCGCCAGCTCGTCGAGCGGCACGGGAAACAGTTGGGCCACCGCGACGGCAGCCGTCACGTTGGCCATCTGGCCGTAGCCGAGCAGCGGCGTCCGCACGGGGACGGACCCGACCGGCGTCCGGATGGTGGCCGCCATCCCGCACAGCCCCCGGGCCTGGACCGCCGTCGCCTGCACGTCGGCGTCGGTCTCGACGCCGAACGTCGTGACCCGCCCGGGGAACGCCGCGACGCGCGCCATGACGCGCGGGTCGCCGGCATTGGCGACCAGCTCGGACGCGGATGTCGCCCCGTCCATGATTTCCGCCTTGGCGTCGGCGATGCCCTCGATCGAGTCGAAGAACGCCGAGTGCACCTCGGCCACGTTTGTCCACACCCGTATGTCCGGCTCGGCGATCGCCACGAGCGCGCTGATCTCGCCTGCGTGATTCATGCCCAACTCGACGACCGCGACCTCCGGGTCATGACGCAGCTCCAGCAGCGAGAGCGGCAGGCCGATGTGGTTGTTCAGGTTGCCTTCGTTCCGCAACACCCGGTAGCTGCCCGCCAGCAGGGACGCCACGAGCTCCTTGGTCGTCGTCTTGCCAACGCTGCCGGTAATGGCCACGACGCGGGCGGTCGACCGCCGGCGCACGAACGTGGCCAGCCTCTGCAGCGCCCGCGTGGTATCCGGCACGACGATCACGAACGGCGCCGCCGGCGCCGCCGGCACCGCCGATCCGGGCTCCGCGGACGATGCGTCGCTGACCACGACCCCGGCCGCCCCCCTGCGAACCGCCTCCGCAACGAACCGATGGCCGTCCAACCGTGTCCCGCGAATGGCCACGAACAGGTCGCCCGCGCGGACACGCCGGCTGTCGATGACGAATCCCGCCACCCGCGCCTGGGAGCACCCGGCCGCGAGCCGTCCGCCGGCGGCGGCTGCCAGCTCGCCCGCGTGGAGCACCAGCGGCCCGGGGCTCGGCATGAATGTCCCTCATCCCGCCCTTGAGCGGCCCCTGCGCGCGGCCAGCGCCGCGCGCGCCACGATCGCGTCGTCGAACGGCACGGACTGCGTGGCGAACACCTGCCGCTGCTCGTGCCCCTTGCCCGCGATCACGACCACGTCCCCGGGGCGGGCTTCCCGCACGCTGCGTTCGATGGCCTCCGACCGGTCGAGGACGGTCTGCCAGGGCGTGCGGCCACGGGCCAGACCGAGCTCTATGTCCTCCGCGATCCGGTGCGGATCTTCCGAGCGCGGGTTGTCGGACGTCACGATCACGAGATCGGAGCAGCGCGACGCCACGGCGCCCATCAGCGGCCGCTTCTGCGCGTCCCGGTCGCCGCCGCACCCGAACACCGTGACGAGGCGCCCGCGCGCGAATCCCCGGGCCGTCTCGAGCACGCCGCGCAGCGCGTTGTCGGTGTGCGCGAAGTCCACGATGACGGTCACCGGGTCGTCCGCCCCCGACACCACCTGCATGCGGCCCGGAACGCGTGTCACCGACGCGATCCCCTGCTCGATCGCCGGCGGCGGCAGGTCGAGCGCCGTACCCGTCGCCGCCGCGGCCAGGATGTTGTAGGTGTTGCTGCGGCCGAGGAGCGGCGACTGCAGGTGCAGGGGACCGCGCGCGGTCCGCAGGTCGAGATCGATCCCGTCGGTCGAGAGGTCCATTCGATCGGGCCTCACGTCCGCCGCGGCATCGAGCCCGTAGGTCACCGGCCGCCGCAGTTCGGCGGCCAGCGTCCGGCCGTACGGATCGTCGATGTTGATCACGGCCGGCGACGTCTCGCCGGCCATCTCGAACAGCCGCCGCTTGGCGCGGAAGTAGCTGGCCATGTCGCCGTGGAAATCGAGATGGTCGCGGGTCAGATTGGTGAACACGACGGCATCGAAGCTGACCTGATCCACCCGCCGGAGCGCCAGGGCATGCGACGAGACCTCCAGGGCGCACGCTCGACACTGCCGGTCGACCATCCGCCGCAACAGGGACTGCAGCTCGTGCGCCTCCGGCGTGGTGCGCGTCGCGTGCTGCTCGTCGGGGCCCACGCGGTGGGACACCGAGCTGATGCGCCCGCAGCGCATGCCCGCGCTCTCGAGCATGGCCTCCAGCAGGTACGTGGTCGTCGTCTTGCCGTTCGTGCCGGTCGTCCCGACCACGACCAGCTCCCGACTCGGATGGCCGTTGATGCCCGCGCCCAGGGCGGCCAACGCCGCGCGGGCGTCCGGAACCCGGATCCAGGGCAGGTCGAAGCCGGACGGCCGGGCGGCCTCGGCGACCACCGCCACGGCCCCGCGGCTCCTGGCCTCGTCCGCGAACTCGGTTCCGTCGTGGCGGAGCCCCCTGATCGCCACGAACAGCTCGCCGGCCGACAGCGAGCGGGAATGGCAGCCGACCCCGGTCACCGGCCTGTCCAGCAGCGCGCCGTCGCGCACGCTCGACCCCGTCTCCAGGCCGGCCCGTTGCAGGAGGTCGCAGACCGTCATGACGACACTACTGGGCATTGCCCGGCGCATGTCCCGGGCGCCTCTCGAGATTGAGCGCGGCGACGGCGCCGTGGCCCACCGGCTGGCCCGGACCCGGCTGCTGGCTCGTCACGAAGCCATCGCCCGCCAGGCGCACGCCGAGCCGGAGCGGGCCGAGCGCCTCGAGCGCCCGCCTGGCGCTCAATCCCCGCAGGTCGGGCATGACGCGCTGCCCGTTCGATGCGTCGGCCGGCGTGTCGCGGACGCGCAGCGCGGCGGGCCGGGCCGCGGTCGGACCGGCTGGCCCGGTGGCCGCGCGCCGGAGCAGAACCGCGCGGTTGGAATTGCCGGTCGCGGGGACGGCGAGGTGCCGCAACGCGGCCTCCGCGACGCGCTTGAACACGGGCGCCGCAACCGCGCCGCCGGTGTAGCGCGCGCCGCGCGGCGTGTCGATCATGACCGCCATGGTGAAGAGGGGCGCGCGCGAGGGAGCGAAGCCGACGAACGTCGCGTTGTGATCGACGTTCGAATAGCGTCCGTCGATCAGCTTCTCTGCGGTCCCCGTCTTGCCGGCGATCGTGTAGCCGGGAATGCGGGCCGCCCGCGCCGTGCCCCGCTCGACGACCGCCTCCATGATGCCGGTCAGCTCCGCAGCGGTCTCCGGGGTAATCGCCCGCTGGATCACCCGCCGCGGCCGCTCGGTGCGCCGGCCGTCGCGGATCACCGCGCGGACGGCGCGGGGCTCGAGCAGCTCGCCGCCGTTGGCGACCGCCCCGACCGCCGCGGCCAGTTGCAGCGGCGTGACGGCCACCTGGTAACCCATGGATATGGACGCCACGGCCCGATCGTTCAGGTTCTCGGGGCGGTGCACGATGCCGGCGCTCTCGCCGGGCAGGTCGGGCGACAGCCTCCGCCCGAATCCGAACCGGCGCACGTACTCGCTGAGGCGCTCCGGACCCACCCGGAGACCGATCTCGATCGTGCCGACGTTGCTCGACTTCACGATGACGTCCTCGAGCGACAGCACGCCGTAGGTGAACATGTCGTAGACGTTGGTGCCGCCGATCCGGATGACGCCCGCGCTGACGTCGAACAGCTCGTCGCGCCGCGCGAGCCCTTCCTGGAGCGCGGCCGACGTCGTCACGAGCTTGAACGCCGAACCCGGCTCGTAGACGTCCTGGACCGCACGGTTCCGCAGCGCCGCGGCCGACGCCATGCCGAACGCGTTCGGATTGAAGCTCGGCTCGTTCGCGACGGCCAGCAGCTCTCCGCTGTGGGGATCGAGCATCACGACCGTACCGCCGTCGGCGTCGTGCGCCCGGACGGCCGCGCGCAGCTCGCGCTCGGCGATGTGCTGGAGATACTTGTCGATCGTCAGCTCGATCGTGGCGCCCGTCGTCGGCGGGCGCTCGACGCGGCTGAACGCCTGCCGCCGCGCGTCGGTCTGGATCAGCACCCGCCCCGCACGGCCGCTGATCTCGTCGTCCCAGGTCGACTCGACGCCGCCGAGCCCCTGGTTGTCGATGCCCACGTAGCCGAGCAGATGGCTGGCCAGCTCCCGGTTGGGGTAGAAGCGGCGATCCTCCTTCAGGAATCCGACGCCGTCGAGGCCGAGCGCGGCGACGCGGCGCGCGGCTTCCGGCGACACCTTGCGCCCGACGTACGCGAACGCGCGCTCCTGGCCCAGCCGGCGCTCGATGACCTGCCGCCGCGCTTCGCCGCAGGCGTCGAGCGCGTTGCACAGCGCCGTCGCGGTCGCCGCCGGATTGTCGATGTCGGTCGGCACCGCGTAGATCGTGTCCACGTCGACGCTGTAGGCCAGGACGCGGCCCTCGCGATCGCGAATCTCGCCCCGTTGCGGATGCGCCGTGATGCTCCGGCTCTGCTGGCGCTCCGCGCGCTCGACCAGCTGCTCGTGGCGTATCACCTGCAGATAGAAGAGCCGGGCCTCGATTGCCAGGAACCACACCCCGAAGGCCGCCAGTCCGACCAGCAGCCTGCCGCGCAGGACGCGCTGCCAGTCGTCCAGCCGCGGCGCCGGATGCCCCCGCCCGCGGCGTCCCCGGCCGCGCAGCCGCCCCAGGAACAACCCGGCCCGGCCGCGGCGGCTACGGTCGTCCTGCATGGGTGGCCTCTCCCCGGCGTGTCGCCACGAGCGTCCGGTCAGGCTCCGCAGCGGGCGCGACGCGCTCGATCACCATGGCGTCGTCGTTGCCCGGCGCAACGAAGCGGAGCCGCTCGGTCGCGATCCGTTCGATCCGCGCCGGCGCCCGCAGGGTCTCGATCTCGAGCTTGAGGTGCCGGTTGATCTCGAGCTCCCGGACGAGCTCCTGCTGCATCTGCTCGAGTCGGTAGCCGTGCTGGAGGAGCTCGAAGTGCAGCCAGGCCGAGAGGAGCAGCACCGTCACGAGGAACACGCCGATCAGGCCCCAGCGCCGGAACTCGCGCAGCCGCGTCCGGTCGACCTCCCGGACGATGGGGTTGTTGTGGATGTCCTGTCGGATGACGTGCTCGAAGCGCTGCCTGCTCATGCCAGCCTCTCGGCGGCACGCAGCTTTGCGCTGCGCGCCCTCGGATTGAGCCTGATCTCCTCGCGGCCGGGCCGCAGGGGCCGCTTCGTGAGCACGCGGACCGCGCCGCCCGGGCCCTGCGCCAGCTCCCGCAGCGCCCGCTTCACGATGCGGTCCTCCAGGGAGTGGAAGCTGATGACGGCCAGGCGGGCGCCTGCGCGCAGCCGCCCGCAGACGGCCCGCAGGAACTCGCCCAGTCCCTCGAGCTCCCGGTTGACCCAGATGCGGAGCGCCTGGAAGGTGCGCGTGGCCGGATCGATCCGCTGACCGCGGCGGCGCGGCGCCACGCGCCGCACGAGCGCCGCGAGCTGACCCGTCGACGCCAGGGGCTGCCGCCGGCGAGCCGCCACGATGGCCCGCGCGATGCGCCGCGCGTGCCGTTCCTCGCCGTACTCGAAGATGCCGTCCGCCAGCGCCTGCTCGGATGCATCTCGAAGCACTTCGGCGGCCGTCGGACCCGCGGACCGATCCATGCGCATGTCGAGGGGCTCGTCGCGCCGGAAGCTGAAGCCGCGCCCCTCCCCCTCGAGCTGCACCGAGGAGACGCCGAGATCGGCGAGCGCGCCGTCGACGAACGCGAGACCACGTCGATCGAGCACGCTGTCGAGCTCCCGGTAGTCCGCGTGCACCAGCTCGACGCGCTCCGCCCACGGCGCCAGGGTGGCGGCCGCGAGCGGCAGCACTTCCCCATCCCGATCGCACCCCAGCACCCCGTCGGCGCCGGCCTCGAGCAGCACCCGCGCGTGCCCCCCCGTCCCGACGGTGCAGTCGAGAAACCGGCCGCCGCGACGCGGCTCGAGCAGTGCGACCACCTCGGTCGGCATCACCGGTCGGTGCGCGGGCTGGACAGCAGCGGGGCGCATCGTCAGATACCGAGCTCCGCGAGCGCGCGGGCGTCCTCGTCCGTGAACGGGTTCTGTTCGAGTCGGGTCAGGAAGCGGTCGTGGTTCCAGACCTCGAGAAAGTTGTACTTGCCGAAGACGTCGACCTCGCCCGCCATGCCCGCGGACTCGCGCAACCGGGTGTGCACCGAGACGCGTCCCTGCCTGTCGATCTCGGCCGGCTGTCCGAAGAAGTTGACGCGGTCGAAGAACCGGTTGCGGGACGGGTGCGACGGCGGAATGCCGGCGGCCCGCTCCTCGATCTCGATCCAGACCGGCATCGGGTAGATGTGAACCGATTCGCCCGTCACGCTGGTCACGAAGAGCGAGTGGCCGTACTTCTCCGCGATCGGCGCCCGGAAGGCTGCCGGGATCTTGAGCCTCCCCTTGTCGTCGATCTTCGCGGAAAAGTTTCCCCGGAGCACCACTTGACTCCACGATGAACCACAAAAGTCCACGTCGATGTTAGGGGAGCGGGGCCACGCTGTCAACAGGAAGCCCGTGGCGGCGTGCTACGATCCGTCTGTACACGTCGTTCCGACGCCCTTCGGATGTTGCGCGCAGGCCTCATCGGATTTCCCTCCACCGGCAGGACCACGCTCTTCAACCTCCTGACGCGCGCGGCCGGGGCAGGCTCATCCGCACGGGCCGGCCGCGGCGAGGCGAACGTCGGCACCGCGGAGGTACCCGATGCGCGCCTCGACCACCTCACGGCGCTGTTCGAGCCGCGGAAGCGGGTTGCCGCCAGCGTCGTGTTCGCGGACATCGCGGGCAGCGCCGGCCCGCGTAGCCTCGTCGATGTCGCCGCGTACCGGGAAGCGCACACGCTGCTGCACGTGGTGCGCGCCTTTCGCGCGGCCGACGTGCCGCATGCCAGCGGCGCGGTCGACGCCGCCCGCGACGCCAGGGCGATGGAGGACGAGCTGATCCTGGCGGATCTCGCGGTGGCCGAGCGCCGCCTCGAGCGCATCGAGCGCGACCGGAAGAAGGGCGCCGGCAGGGGACTCGAGCACGAGGCGCGCATCCTCGACCGGTGCCGCCGGGCGCTCGAGAACGGAACGCCCATTCGCGCGCTGGATCTCGACCCTGACGCGCACCGGGCGCTGCGCGGCTTCCAGTTCCTGTCGTCCAAGCCGCTGCTGCTGGTGGTCAATCTCGACGAGGCCGATATCGCGGATGCGGCACGTGCGCTCGAACGGGCGGATCTCGGCGGCATGCTGGCGCATCCCGCAACGCGGGCCGTGCCGGTCTGCGCGCAGATCGAGCTCGAGATTGCCCAGCTCGGCCCGGACGACGCGCGTGCCTTTCTGGCGGATCTCGGGTTGCAGGAAACCGGATTGAAGCGGGTGGTGCGCGCCGCGTACGAGCTGCTCGGCTACATCTCCTTCTTCACCGTCGGCGAGGACGAGTGCCGGGCGTGGTCGATTCCCGGAGGCACCGTCGCCATGAACGCCGCCGGCGCGGTGCACACCGACATGCAGCGCGGATTCATTCGCGCGGAGGTGACCGCCTACGAGGACCTGGCCCGCCGCGGGTCCCTGGGAGCCTGCCGCGAGCATGGGGAAACGCGGCTCGAGGGCAAGCAGTACATCGTGCGGGACGGCGACATCCTCAATTTCCGGTTCGCCAGATGATTGGCCGCTATACTGGGCCGCATGGGGAGCCGGCAGCTCGCGACGGCGGCGGTGGTGGCGGCGGCGGTCGCCGGCCCCGTCGCGGCGGATGATGTGGATCTCTCGTTCAGTGCCGGCCGCGTGACGGTGGTGGCGGCCGGCGTGCCCCTGGCCGCCATCCTCGACGAGTGGGCGCGGCTGGGGGACACCCGGTTCGTTGCCGCCGACGGCCTGCCGGCGCGGGCGGTCTCCGTCCGTCTGGTGGACGTTCCGGAACGCGAGGCCTTGCGAGTGCTGCTGCGAGCCGCCGGTGGCTACATCGCGGAGTCGAGGTCGGCGTCGCAACCCGGCGTTTCGGCGTTCGAACGCGTGCTGGTGATGAGCGGCGCCCGCCGCCGGGCGGTACCGGGCCGGTTGCTCGCCCGCGCGCCGCAGTCCGCACCCCCGCCGGCGATGCCCGGCGGGGCGGCCGCCCCGCCGGGCGCCGGAGGCGATGCGGGCGACGAGGAGGAAGAGGACGATCTCGACGACCTCGATCTGCTCGAGTCGCTGCGGCGACGCTACGAGTCGGCCGCGGAGCCGGCCGGCGACATGCGGCCGACCTTCTTCCCGCTGCCCGCCGCGGGGGCTCGGACCGGTCCCGGCCCGCAGGTCGCGCCGCAGCCGGGCGTGATCATGCAACCCGCCGATCCGGCGCCGCAGCCGCGGCGGCCGTCGACCCGGCCCCGCCGCCGAACCAGCGCCCCCTCGCAGTTCGCACCGTAGAGGCGTGCAGACTCCGCAAGGCGCGCATCACCGCCAGTGACGGCCCCTTCCGAACCCACCGCGCCGGCGGTGGCTTCACCGGAGCCTCCCGACGTCGCCCCGCCCTCCGCCGCCCGGCTCGCCAGGTCCGCCGGCGTCGTCGGCGCCGCCACGCTGACCAGCCGCGTGCTCGGTCTGGTACGCGACCAGATCCTGGCCTACCTGTTCGGCGCCGGCAACGCGATGGACGCATTCAACGTCGCGTACCGCGTCCCCAACCTGATGCGCGATCTCTTCGCCGAGGGTGCGATGAGCGCGGCGTTCGTGCCCACGTTCACGCGGCGGCTGGCCCGGCGCGGCCGGGCGGCCGCCTGGCAGCTCGGCAACCAGCTCATCAACGCGCTGATCGTCGTCACCGGCCTGCTCGTGCTGGCCGGGATGGTCTTCGCGCGCCCCCTGACCGAGCTGCTGGCCGGGGACTACGCCGCGGTGCCGGGCAAGCTGGAGCTGACGGTGACGTTGAGCCGCATCGTGCTCCCGTTCCTCACGCTGGTGACCCTCGCCGCCGTGCTCACGGGGATGCTGAACTCGCTCAACCGCTTCTTCACGCCGGCCGTCTCCCCCGCCATGTTCAACGTTGGCATCATCTTCGGCGCGGTCTGCCTCGTCCCGGCCGCCTCGCACCTGGGCTGGAATCCGATCGTCGGCATTGCCGTCGGCATGCTGCTCGGGGGCGCCGGGCAGATTGCGCTGCAGGTGCCGGCCCTCCTGCGGGAGGGGTACCGCTACCGGCTCGAGCTCGACCCGCGGGACCGCGGCCTGCGGGACATCCTCGTGCTGATCGGTCCCGGCACGCTGGCCGGCGCGGCCGTCCAGATCAACGTGCTGGTCAACACGATCCTCGCAACCGGGGAAGGCACGGGCGCGGTGTCGTGGCTCAACTACGCGTTCCGGCTCATGTACCTCCCGATCGGCCTGTTCGGCGTCTCGATCGCGACCGCGGCGCTGCCGGCGGTCTCCCGCTCGGCCGCGCTGAACGAGCCGGACGGCATCCGCCGGACGGTCTCGAGCGCCCTGCGCATGATGCTCATGCTGGGCGTACCGGCAATGGTCGGGCTGATCGTGCTCGCCGGGCCCATCGTCGAGCTCGTCTTCGAGCGCGGCAGCTTCTCGGCGGACGACACGCGCGCGACGGCGGTCGCGTTGGCCTTCTACGCACCCGGGCTGCTGGGCTACTCCGCTGTCCGCATCACTGTTCCGTGCTTCTACGCGCTCGGCAGCAGCCTGACGCCCACCCTGATCAGCGTGGCGTCGGTCGCTCTCAACATCGTCCTCAACGTGATCCTGGTCGAACGCATCGGCTACCGGGGGCTGGCGCTCGGGACCTCGATCGCCGCGCTCGTCAACGCCGGGCTCCTGTGCGGCTTCCTGCGGCGCAGCCTCGGCGGGCTCGATACGCGCCGGCTGCTGGTCGCGTTCGCGAAGATGGCGGTCGCCGCGGCGCTCATGGGCGCCGCCGTGGCGGGGCTTCACGCCGCGCTGCTCGAGAGCTGGCCCGGCGCCGGCCTGGCCGCGCGGCTGCTGCGGGTGACGGCGAGCATCGGCGGAGGACTTCTCGTCCTGGCCGGCTGCGCGCGCCTGCTCCGGATCCGCGAGTGGGACGACACGCTGCGGTACGTCGCCGCCCGGCTCGGCTAGGAGCCCGGGCCGTGTGGTACGATGCGCCGATCGGGGGGCGGTCCGCGCATGCGGCATATCTACTATCAGGGAACCGGCGGCTACTCGTTCGGCCCCGGCCTCATGACGCCGGCGGTCAAGTGGCTGATCTGGGCCAACGTGGCCGTGTTCCTGCTCATCTCGCTCGCCCCCGGCGGCCTGCGGTTCCGGCTCAGCGAGCTGCTGGGCCTGACCCCCGCCCTGACGCTGACCGGACTCCACGTCTGGCAGCCGTTCACGTACCTGTTCATGCACGGCGGCGTCGGCCACATCCTGATCAACATGCTGATCCTGTGGATGTTCGGCGTGCAACTGGAACGCGTGTGGGGCACCCGCTTCTTCGTGCGATACTACTTCGTGGCAGGCGTCGGGGCGGCGGTCGTCACGATGATCGTGGCGCTGCTGCCCTTCTCGTTCAGCGCCGCGACGTACGCGACGATCACGATCGGCGCCTCGGGAGCGATCTACGGTCTGTTGATGGCCTTCGCGCTGTACTACCCGGACACCCCCATCCTGATGTTCCTGCTCTTTCCGGTGCCGGCGAAGTACTTCGTGATGATTCTGGGCGCGGTGGCCTTCGTGTCCGCCCCGCGCGGCGGCGGCGTGGCGCACATCACGCATCTCGGCGGGCTGGTGGCGGGCTATCTGTACCTGAGCCGGCTGCGCGGCATGTCCCTGGGCCGCCTCGGCGTGCTGGCCGACCTCCGCTACCGCTACCTGCGCTGGCGGATGAACCGCCTGCGCCGGCGATTCGACGTGCATCCGGGCGGACAGGACCGCGACTGGCACGATCGGATTCACTAGCTTGAATCAGACGGGGCCGCGCCCCGATCCCCGGCGGGCGACTGCCCGGGTGCGAAGACGACCAGCTCGAACGTGTCCTCGACGGCCTCCGCCTGATGCCGCAGCCCGGCGGGCACGTGCAGGACCTCGCCTTCACGCACCGTGATCTCCCGCGCGCCCACGACGCACCGCAGCGCGCCCCGCAGGATGTAGACGAGCTGGTCGGCCGCGTGCGCATGCACCGGAATCTGCGCGCCGCGCTTGAGATAGGCCTGGATCATGGTCTGCTGCTCGCCGGCGATCACCTTGCAGGAGACCATGGCGGTCACCTTCTCGAGCCGCAGATCGCTCCAGCGGTGGAGGGCGGCGTCCGGCGTCATGGCGTTCTCCAGCATCTCCGCTCCCGCTTGCGCCTTGCAATCCGAGCGTGATGGGGCTGATATAATTGCAGGTCGTGCGCTCGTTCCGAAGGGCCGCCGTGGCGCCGTCTCTTGACGTCTGCAAGGATTCTGCACCATGAAGGGTTCGTTGGTCACGAACGCGCCGGCGGTCGCGCCGTCACCAGCCGCCGGCCGCGACGCCCTCTCGCGCGAGCAGTGGCACCGCTTCTACCGGACGATGCTGCTGTCGCGCCGGCTCGACGACAAGGAGATTCAGCTCAAGAACCAGAGCCGGACCTACTTTCAGATCAGCGCGGCCGGACACGAAGCCATCCAGGTCGCCGCGGGCATGGCGCTGCGGGCGGGCCACGACTGGTTCTTTCCCTACTACCGCGACCGGGCGCTCTGCCTGGCGCTCGGCGTGGCGCCGCTCGAGATGCTCATGAGCGCCGTGGGCGCGGGCGACGATCCCTTTTCGGGCGGCCGCCAGATGCCGACGCACTGGTGCTCCCCGCGACTCCACATCGTGTCGCCTTCGAGCGCGTGCGCCACCCAGTGCCTCCATGCGGTGGGCGCCGCGGAAGCCGGCGAGATCGCCCGGCACGTGCCGGGGCTCGCCGAGACCGTCGCCGGACACGGCGACGAGGTCGTCTTCGTCGCGCTGGGGGACGGGTCGACCAGCGAGGGAGAGTTCTGGGAATCGCTCAACACCGCATGCACGCGGGGGCTGCCCGTCGTGTATCTGGTCGAGGACAACGGCTACGCGATCTCGGTGCCGGTGGAGGCCCAGACGCCGGGCGGCGACGTCTCGCATCTGGTCGAGTCGTTTCCGGGCCTGAAGGTGATTCGCGTCGACGGCACGGACGCGGCGGCGAGCCTCGCGGCGATGCGGGACGCTGTCGGCTACGCGCGCGCGCGCTCGGGGCCGGCGCTCGTCCGGGCGAGCGTCACGCGCCCTTACTCGCACTCGATGTCGGACGACGAGCGGGCCTACAAGAGCCCGGCGGAACGTGACGACGAGGCCGCGCGCGATCCGCTGAAGCTGTGCGCCGCGTATCTCCGGGAGCAGTCGCTGGCCACCCGCGAGGAGCTCGCGGCGATGGCCGCCGACGTCGACCGGGAGCTGCAGGAGGCTGCCGACCGGGCGCTCGCGGCGGCGGCGCCCGACCCGGGCACCGCGACCCGCTACCTGTACTCGCCAACGGTCGATCCGGCGTCGGCGGACTTCGAGGCCGCACCCCGGCCGGCCGGCGCGCCGGACACGATGGTCGCGGCCATCAACCGCACGCTGCGGGACGAGATGGAGCGGGACCGGCGCATCGTGGTGTTCGGCGAGGACGTGGCGGACGTCAGCCGCTCCGAGCTCCTGGCCGAGCTGGCGGGCAAGGGGGGCGTGTTCAAGGCCACGCTCGGGCTGCAGCGCGCGTTCGGCGACCTGCGGGTCTTCAACTCGCCGCTCGCCGAGGCGAACATCGTCGGGCGCGCGATCGGCATGGCCATCCGCGGGCTGAAGCCGGTGGTCGAGATCCAGTTCTTCGACTACATCTGGCCCGCCATGATGCAGATTCGCGACGAGCTGACCATGCTGCGGTACCGTTCGAACAACGCGTTCGCCTGTCCCCTGGTGATCCGCGCTCCGATCGGCGGCTACCTGCGCGGCGGCGCCCTGTACCACTCGCAGTCCGGCGAGAGCATCTTCGCGCACTGCCCGGGGTTGCGGGTCGTCTTTCCGTCGACCGCCGCCGACGCGGCCGGCCTGCTGCGCACCGCCATCCGCTGCGACGACCCGGTGCTGTTCCTCGAGCACAAGCACCTGTATCGGCAGACGTACAACAAGGAGCCCTACCCGGGCCCGGACTACGTGCTGCCCTTCGGCCGCTCCGTCGTCCGGCGCGAGGGCGCCGACGTCACGGTCGTCACGTGGGGGGCCCTCGTGCAGCGCACCCTGCTGGCCGCCGAGCAGGTCCGGCAGGAGGGCATCGACGTGCGCGTGCTCGATCTGCGCACCATCGCCCCCTGCGACTGGGAGGGCGTCGCCCGGGCGGTGCGCGCTACCAACCGCGTCGTGATCGCCCACGAGGACCAACTGACGTGCGGCTTCGGGGCCGAGCTCGCGGCGCGCATCGGAGGCGAGCTGTTCGAGCACCTCGACGCGCCGGTGAAGCGGGTCGGCGCCCTCGACTGCCCGGTCGCCTACCATCCGGTTCTCGAAGAGGAAATCCTGCCGCAGGCCTCGGACATCCTGCAAGCGATTCGCGAGACCGCCCGCTTCTGAGAAGCTGGCTGATGCGCTACCTGCTGCTGGCGCTCGTGCTGACCGCGGGCACGGCGGCGGCGCAATGGTCGCGGCCGGTCGAGGAGATGCGCTCGACCGGCGGCTTGGCGCCGCACGTGGTCGGGCAGTTCCGCGCCCCTGCGGGATTCCAGCAGGCCCCGACCGGCGACTACTTCGTCTTCGACCGCCGCTCGCACAGCGTCCACCGCGTCACCGCCGGCGGCGAGGCGTCGCAGATCGTCCGGATCGGGCCCGAGGACGGCCGCCTGCTGGGCGCCAGCGCCTTCCACATGGCGCCGGACGGCCGCTTCGTGGTGGCCGATGCGCCGGAGGGCCGCGAGCGCGTGCAGATCTTCGCGTCCGACGGGACCCGCATCGGCGGCTTCCGCCTGCCGGGCCGGGCCGCGCCGCGCATCACGCTGGGGGACCTCGTGCTGACCGGCATCGCCTCGCTGCAGTTCACGGGGCGCGCCATCGTCATGAGCCAGCCGGAGCTGGGCGGCCTCATGACCGAGTTCAGCCTCGCCGGACACCCGTTTCACACGTTCGGCGTCTTCCGGCGCACCGGACACGAAGCCGACCGGGACGTGCACCTCGCGCTCAACAGCGGCCTGCCGCTCGTGAACCCGCAAGGCGGCTACTACTTCGTCTTTCAGGCCGGCGTGCCGGTGTTTCGCAAGTACGACGCGAACGGCCAGCTCGTATTCGAGCGCCACATCCAGGGGCGCGAGATCGACGGCCTGCTAGCGGCCCTGCCCACCACCTGGGCGCGCCGCCCGCTCGGCCGCGGGCGGACCGTGCCCATCGTCCCGCCGACCGTCCGCACGGCGGCCGTCGACCCGGACGGGTATCTGTGGGTCGCGCTGACCGTCCCGTACGTGTACGTCTACGACCCGGACGGCGAGAAGGTGCGCACTCTCAGGCTCCGCGCCGCCGGCGTCCTTCAGCCGACCAGCCTGTCGTTCGCCAGCCGCCGCCGCCTGCTCGTCACGCCGGGCTGCTACGAGTTCACGGTCCGGTAGTGCGTCCTTCAAGAC